>DASVWD010000132.1 GCA_036389795.1 Longimicrobium sp. | reverse complement strand
GACAGCTCGGCGAGCGCGCGCTCGGCCTTCTCCAGCTCGCCCAGCGCCCCCAGCTCGCGGCAGAGGTCGCGCGCCCGCTCCAGGTACGCCGCCGCCTCCTCCACGCCGCCCATGTCGGCCCGCAGCTGCGCGTAGTCCAGCAGGGTGAGCGCCTCCAGGAAGGAGTAGCCCTTGTCGGCCGCGATCTCCAGCGCCTTCTCGAAGAAGATGAAGCCGTCGGCGTCGCCGCGCGCCCGGGCGATGTTCCCCCGGCCCTTGTACATGTGCCCCAGCATGTAGGGCGAGCCCGCCGAGATCGCGTTCTCCTCGGCCACCCGCCCCAGCTCCTGGGCCTGCGTCACGTGCCCCTCGTGCAGCCACCACTCCGCGAAGTCGGTGGCGATCACCGCGCGCATCGACGGCGAGACCGGCAGCGCCAGCGCGGCCTCGTAGTCGGAGCGCGCCTCCTCCCAGCGCTCCTGCGCCTCGCGCAGCGACGCGCGGTTGAAGTGGCAGATCGCCAGGTCCAGCGGTGAGGACACGCTCTCCCACAGCCGGAAGCCGCTCTCGAACCAGATCTCGGCCTCGTCGAAGCGCCCCCGGCGCGAGGTGCAGAGCCCCAGGTTGTTGTAGATCTGCCCCCGCTCCACCGCCAGCGACCCCGGCGCGGCCGAGTCGGCGCGCTCCAGGGCCGCGTGGTAGCACCGCTCCGCCTCGCTCCACCGCCCCTGCCACAGGCGCACGTTGCCCAGGCCGGTCAGGGCGATCACCTCGCCGGGGAGGTCGCCCGAGTCGCGGGCCAGCTCGGCGCTGCGCTCGTAGCAGGCCACCGCCTCCTGGAAGTCGCCCACGGTCACCGACACCCGCCCCATGCGCCTGAGCGCCAGGATCTGCGCCTCCTTCTCCACCAGCGGGAGCGAGACGGCCAGCGCCGCCCGGTAGCACCGCCCCGCCGCCTGCACGCGCCCCGCGCCCTCCAGCCGCTCGCCGAGCCCGATCAGGTGGCGCGCGCTCTCTTCGGGGCGGCCCTCGAAGAAGCTGCCGAGCACGGGCCTGAGCCCCGCGTGGATCAGCGAAACGTGCTCGTGCAGCGCGGCCTCGGCCTCCTCCAGCGCCCGTTCGGCCGCCTCGGGAGTGACGATGCGCTTGTCGAAGGTGGTGTTCACCGACTCCTTCCCCGGGTCGGGCACGGCCACCCCGACCAGGCGGAGACGGAGGAACTCGAGCTCATCGAGGCCCGGTAACAGCCCGGCGAGCTCCTCGATGGTTGCGTCGGCGCGGTTCACGATGACCACTCGGAAAGGGGACCCGCCACTGCACTCACCCGCCCGACGCCAGGATGCCGCCGCCGCGGTACGCGGTCTCGGTGGTGGTGGCGTACTCGGAGAAGTGGTCGGTGTAGGTGGAGAGCCGCGCCCCGTCGCCCGAGAGCCAGCCGCCCATGTCCACCCAGCCGTTGTTCCACCACACCACCGTGGGGTCGGCGGCGCCCTCGATGGTGGTGCCCCGGAACGGGAAGGAGACCACGACGGGCTTCAGGAACTTGCTGCCGTGGGGTCCGAACTCGGCCACCACGCGCTCCGAGCCGTTGGGTTCGACCGGGAGGCGGATGGAGAAGAGCGTCACCTTGTCCACCGCGCCCGCGGGAACGTCCACCGCGAAGCCCTGGAACTCCAGGCGCCCGCCCTCGGGCCCGATCCACTTCTTGGCCCAGGCGATGGTGATCTGCGGACGGACCTGGAACTTCGCGATGATGTCCAGGTCGGCGGCCGTCGCCTCGGTGGTGGTGGTGGCGGCGCGCGCGGCGGGGAGCGCCGCCGCCACGGGCGAGCCCGCCTCGCCGCAGCCGGACGTAACCGATACCAGCGCCGCCGCCGCCGTGGCGAGCAGCATCCGGAACTTGGAGCTCATCAAGACCTCCGCGGAGTGGAGAAGGGAGGAGCACACCGGCGGGAAGGCACGGTGCATACCAGCAGGCGCGGATGCGCCGAAAAGCCGATAACCCTATTCAAGATAACTGTTTACGGCAGATGGATCAATTGCCGCCGCGTTCCGTCTGCTACCAGAGAGTGCACCAGAAGTGGGCGGAGTGTACGCAAACGGTGCGCGGGAGTCAATGCTCGATCCCGTACTCGGCGATCTTGCGGCGCAGTGTGTTGCGGTGGATCCCCAGCTTCTCGGCGGCCATGGTGAGGTTGTCGTGCGTCTCCTGGAGCGCCCGGCGGATCATGCGCTTCTCCATCTCCTCCAGCGTCACCAGCGGCATCTCGCCCGGCTCCTCGGACGCGCGCGGGGCCTGGGGGTGCAGGATGTCGCCGGGGAGGTGCTGGGGGAGGAGGACCTCGCCGTCGGCCATCACCACGGCGCGCTCCATTGCGTTCCTGAGCTGGCGGACGTTGCCGGGCCAGGGGTGCGCGCGCAGCACGTTGAAGACCTCCTCGGCCACGGCGCGCACCGGCCGGCCGTGCTCGTGGGCGTAACGGGCCACGAAGTGCGAGGCCAGCAGGTCCAGGTCGGAGCCGCGCTCGCGCAGCGGGGGCAGGGTGAGGGTGACCACCGCCAGGCGGTAGAAGAGGTCCTCGCGGAAGCGCCCCTCGCGCACCGCCCCGGCCAGGTCGCGGTTGGTGGCCGCCACCACGCGCACGTCGATCCCCACCGGCGAGCCGCCGCCCACCCGCTCGATCTCGCGCTCCTGCAGCGCCCTGAGGATCTTCGACTGCAGCGCCAGGCTCATGTCGCCGATCTCGTCCAGGAAGAGGGTGCCGCCGCTGGCGCGCTCGAAGCGGCCGATGCGCCGCCCGATCGCCCCGGTGAAGGCGCCCTTCTCGTGGCCGAAGAGCTCGCTCTCCAGCAGGTTCTCGGGGATGGCGGCGCAGTTGATGGCCACGAAGGGCCCGCGCGAGCGGCGCGAGCGGGAGTGCAGCACCCGGGCGACCATCTCCTTCCCCGTGCCGCTCTCGCCCAGCACCAGCACGGTCGCGTCGCTGTCGGCGGCGCGCGCCACCGACTTGAAGACGGCCATCATCCCGGGGCTGGCGCCCACGATGGCCGAGTCGTCGGCGGGGACGGCGGCCGGCAGCGGGCGGAGCCGACGCACCTCCTCGATCCCCAGCAGGATCTCGCGGACGCGCCCGCGCGGCACCGGCTTGGGCAGCACGTCGTGCGCGCCGTGCCGGATCGCCTCCATGGCCAGGTCCATGGAGGGCTGGGCGGACAGCAGCACCACCGGGGTCCCCGTCCCGTCCTGGTGCAGGCGCCCCAGCAGCTCCAGCCCGGCGCCCGAGAAGTCGGCGTCCAGCAGGATCAGGTCCCACTGCGCGGACGCGATCAGGCGCAGCCCCTCGGAGAGGGTCTGCGCCGTCTGCAGCTCCGTGGCGTGGTTCAGCTCCGGTTCGAGCGTGCGGCCGACGCTCCGGTCCGCGTCGAGGAGGAGGACCTTCAAGTGGGGCCGGTCCGGGGTTGTGCGTTCGCTGCGGCTGAACCGGGCAATATAGTGTTCGCGTCACGAATTGCGCAAACACACGGACCGCGACGGGAAAGAATCGATAATGTGGACGCGGCGCGCGCGCCACGGCGCAGGGATGAAGCGCTTCCTGCCGGGACGACCCGTCCGTTTCCGGGGGTGGAGGGGCGTGCCACAAAAAGGGCCGCCCCGCGCGCCTGGCGCCGTCGCGTTCATGCACCGTTCTGGTGCGGACTGCGAAGTGCTGAGTGCGAAGTGCGAAGTGCGCCAGCACCGGGAAGAGCGAAGGAGCCCCGGAGCTCGCGTGGAGCCCCGGGGCGTTCCGGATCACTGAGGGACTAAGGACTAAGGACTAAGCACTAAGCACTAAGCACTCAGCACTCAGGACTTCGCACTTCGCACTGCGCCGCCGTCACAGCGTCGACTTGTAGAGCAGCCGGTTCGGCGTCCCCGTGACGTTGCCGGTGATCACGTTCGCCGTCGCGTTGGTCTTGATCCACGAGTCGATCGTGCCCTGGCTGGCGTCGCCGAACGCCGACTTGTAGAGCGCGCCCACGCCCGCCACGTGCGGGCTGGCCATGGAGGTGCCGCTGATGGTGTTGGTGCCGCCGTTCAGCCAGAGCGAGGTGATGGAGGAGCCCGGCGCGTACAGGTCCACGCAGCTCCCGTAGTTGGAGTAGCTGGCCTTGGCGTCGGACCGGGTGGAGGCCGCCACCGTGGTGACCGCCGAGGCGCTGGCCGGCGACACGTTGCAAGCGCTCTGGTTCTCGTTCCCCGCCGCCACCGCCACGAACACCCCCGCGTTGGCCAGGTTGGTGACCGCCGTGTTCAGGGTAGACGAGAAGCCGCCGCCGATGGAGAGGTTGGCCACCGCCGGCTTGATGTGGTTGGCGCGCACCCAGTCGATCCCCGCGGCGATGGCGCTGGTGGAGCCCGAGCCCGAGCAGTTGAGCACCCGCACGCCGCGCAGCAGCGAGCTCTTCGCCACGCCGTACGTCGTCGAGCCGATGGTGCCCGCCACGTGGGTGCCGTGGCCGTGGCAGTCGGTGCCGCTGCCGCCCGCGTAGTCGTACACGTTCGACGCGCGCCCGCCGAAGCCGCTGTGGCTGGCGTAGATCCCCGTGTCGATCACGTAGGCGCGCACGCCGCTTCCCGTGGCGTTGTACGTGTAGGTGCCCGAGAGCGGGAGATTCCGCTGGTCGATGCGGTCGATCCCCCAGGTGGCGCCCGACTGCGTGGTCTGCGTGGTGTAGGTCTGGTCTTCCTCGATGTACGCCACGCTCGGGTTGTGCTGCAGGGCGTTCAGCTGCCCGGCGTTCAGCTCGGCCGCGAAGCCGTTGAGCGCCGCCGTGTAGACGAAGCGCGGGCTCACCCCCGCCACCGCCGCCACCGAGGTGGGGTCGGCGCCCTCTTCCAGCACCACCACGTACGACCCCTCGATCGCCGCGCCGCCGGCCGAGCGCAGGGGCGCCAGCTCGGGTGCGCGCGCGGACGTCACCGACCCGTCGGAGCAGGCGGCCAGCGCCGCCAGGGAGCCCACGGCCAGCAGGGTGCGAGCTGCTCTCATGGTGTCCTCCGTGTGCCTTGGGGGTGGAGACTCTCGGCCGGCCCGCGCTCGCGGGCCGCCGCGGGGGCCGGCGCCGGGTGGTGCGCCGGCGGATGCAGGTCCGGTTTCTTCGTGCGGGTCCTCGCCTGGTGAGCGCGGATGCGCCGTCCCGCCGGAGCCGGCGGGACGGCGCGGAAGCCTACAGGGTCGACTTGTAGAGCAGGCGGTTCGGGGTGCCGCTCACGTTGCCGGTGATCACGCCCGTGGTGGCGTTGTTGATCAGCCACGACTGGATGGTGCTCTGCGAGGCGTCGCCGAAGGTGGCCTTGTAGAGCGCCGCCACGCCGGTCACGTGCGGGCTGGCCATCGAGGTGCCGCTGATGGTGGCCGTGGCCGTGTTCGACGAGTACCACGCCGAGGTGATCGACGAGCCCGGCGCGTACAGGTCCACGCAGGTTCCCCAGTTGCTGTAGCTCGCCTTGGCGTCGCTCGAGGTGCTGGCGGCCACCACCACGGCGGCGGTCACGCCCGAGGGCGAGCCGCTGCACGCGTCGACGTTGCTGTTCCCCGCGGCCACGGCCACGAAGACGCCCGCGTTGATCAGGTTGGAGGTGGCGGTGTTGATCGACGACGAGAAGCCGCCGCCCAGCGACATGTTGGCCACGGCGGGCTTGACGTGGTTGGCCCGCACCCAGTCGATCCCCTCCACGATGTCGGAGACCAGCAGGCTGGAGCCGCACTGCCCCACGCGCACCGCGCGCAGCAGCACGCCCTTGGCCACCCCGTAGGTGGTGCCGCCGATGGTGCCGGCCACGTGGGTGCCGTGCCCGTTGCAGTCGATGCCGTTGCCGCCGGTGGCGTCGTACGAGACCGCGGCGCGGCTGGTGGCGAACTGCGTGTGGCTGGGGTTGATCCCCGAGTCGATGATGTACGCCCGCACGCCCGCGCCGGTGGAGTTGTAGGTGTAGGTTCCCGAGAGCGGCCGGCTCCGCTGGTCGATGCGGTCGATCCCCCAGGTGGCCCCCGACTGCGTGGTGGCGTACTCGTACAGCTGGTCCTCCTCCACGTACGCCACCTCGGGGAGGTGCTGCAGCGCGTTCAGCTGCCCGGCGTTCAGGGTGGCCGCGAAGCCG
The DNA here is from genome assembly GCA_036389795.1 of Longimicrobium sp. Classification (NCBI taxonomy): domain Bacteria; kingdom Pseudomonadati; phylum Gemmatimonadota; class Longimicrobiia; order Longimicrobiales; family Longimicrobiaceae; genus Longimicrobium; species Longimicrobium sp. The sequence goes on along the minus strand of DASVWD010000132.1, from coordinate 878 downwards.
TTGAGCGCCGACTCGTAGACGTGCCTGGGCGTGACGCCGGCCACGGCCGCCACGGCGCGCGGGTCGGCGCCCTCTTCGAGCACCACCAGGTACGAGCCCTCCACGGCGCGGCCGGCCGCGGCGGAGCGGAGCGGGGCGACCTCGGGCGCGCGCGCGGACGTGACGCCCTGGTCGGCGCAGGCGGCGAGGGCGAGCAGGGCAAGGGCGGCGAGCGAACCTCTCTGCATGGCATCCTCCTCAAAGGGGAGAGACACGCCCGGACGCCCGCGGGTCGGACGCCGGGCCATGGCGCGCAAGCCGTCGGCTGCGTGGAGCAGCCGCCGGTTCCTGCCAGAAAACGAGAGTTGGTGATCGGTGCCGCTGGTTCCCCAGGACCGGTGTACCCGCTCGGCCGCGAGCGCGCCGAATCCATTCTGCTTGTGAGATGGGCGGGCCTCACCGGCATGGAGCGCGCCAGGCGGGGCCACAGGGAGAAGCGATTTTCCAGCAACGAGATAGCTTCTTTTCGGACACCACGTTAACCGCATCAGTTTGGTGCAGATGAACAAAACTGATGCGGTCGCCGCGCCTCGCTGGCGGGTCGCGGGTGCTTCCAGGGACCGGGGTGAAGAGACAGAACCGCCCGGCGCGCGGGAGGCGCGCCGAGCGGTCTTCGTCTCCCGCCTCCCGGGGGGAGGCGCGGCCCGGGTCAGGGCTTCTGGATCCAGAAGTTGTAGGAGCCGCTGCCGCTGAAGGAGTAGACCTCCCAGTAGTAGTAGCCCGCGGTGCCGGAGTAGGCGATGTCCTCGTTCTCGGTGGAGCTCTCGCCGCGCGCCACGATCACCCACGACGAGCCGTTCCACCTGTAGAGGTACAGGTCGAAGTCGGCGCCCGCGGGG
>DASVWD010000131.1 GCA_036389795.1 Longimicrobium sp. | reverse complement strand
GTCTGACTCAGGAACGGGCTCTCTCGCACCAATGAGCTTACCGACCTCTTTGCCGACGCCACCCGCCCAATTTATGCTCCCACACCCGTTTCATCCTCCCTGGTCGCGCGCAGCGCGGTGGTAGACTCAGGATGACATCTCTTTGCACAGCCGATCTCGAGATTTGGGCTCAGTAGTCGCGTCCGCCGCGCAGCATCACGAGCCCGCGAGGTTTGGCGAAGCGGCCGCGGTCGTACACCTTCACGCCGCGCAGCCAGGTCTCTTCCACCACGCCGGGGAGCACCGCGCCGACGTACGGCGAGAGCTTGTGGCGGTGGTGCAGCGCGGCCGGGTCCACCAGCCACTCGGCGTCGGGGTCGAAGACGAAGAAGTCGGCGTCGCGGCCGGGCTCGATGGCGCCCTTGCGGTGCGACAGCCCCGCGACGACCGCCGGGGCGCGCGCCATCCACTCGGCCAGGTGCGCGGGAGTGTAGCCGCGCTCCCGCGCCCCGCGCCAGACGGCCGAGAGCCCCAGCTGCAGCGACGCGATCCCGCCCCAGGCGCGCAGGAAGTCGCCCTCCTCGCGCCGCTTCAGCTCCGGCGGGCAGGGTGAGTGGTCGGTGACGACCATATCGATCTCCCCCGACCCCAGCGCCGTCCAGAGCCGCTCCTGGTTCTCCAATCCGCGGATCGGCGGCGCGCACTTCAGCTCCGTGGCGCCGTCCGGGACGTCCTCGGCGGCGAAGTGCAGGTAGTGGGGGCAGGTCTCCACCGTGATCGGCGCCCCCAAAGCGCGCGCCTCGTTCAGCAGCGGGAGCGCCTCGGCCGCGGAGAGGTGGACGACGTGCACGCGCACCCCGAGCTCCCCGCCGAGGCGGATGAGCATCTCGATCGCCAGCGCCTCGGCGGCGGGCGGGCGCGAGGCGAGGTAGGTCTCGTACTTCCGCGGGTCGCACCCGTCCAGCGTGGCGAGCGCGGCGGTGATCGGGCCCGGCACCTCGGCGTGCGCCAGGAGCGGCGCGCCCAGCTTCGCCAGCACCGGCATGGCCGCGCGCAGGTCTTCCTCCGCGACGTGCTCGAACTCGGGGACGCCGGAGGGGACCAGGAAGCACTTGAAGCCGAACACGCCGGCCTCCCACAGGTCCCGCAGGTCGCCCGCGTTGCCGGGGACCACGCCGCCCCAGAAGCCCACGTCCACGTGCACGCGGCTCGCCGCCGCCGTCGCCTTCTCCCACAGCGCCGCCTCGGTGGTGACGGCGGGGATGCTGTTGAGCGGCATCTCGACCAGCGTGGTCACCCCGCCCGCGGCGGCGGCGCGCGTGGCCGTCTCCCACCCCTCCCACTCGGTGCGGCCGGGCTCGTTCACGTGGACGTGCGTGTCCACCAGCCCCGGCATCAGCACCTCGTCGCCCACCTCCACGACCTTCACGCCGGCCGGCACGTCGCCGAACTCGCGCACGGAGTCGATGCGCCCCCCGCGCACCCACACCGCCGCCGCCCCCATCCCGCCGGGGGTGACCACGTGCGCGCCGCGGAAGACGAGGTCGGGAGGGGGAGCTTCGGTCAACGTGGATCGGGGAGAAGGGAGATGCGCTCGCGCGGCGAAGCGACGATCGGAGGCGGCTACCGGGCGCGCCGCGACAGGCTCACCACCCACAGCACGGCGCGGAGCCCGATCGCGGCCGCGGTCGCGTGGTACGCCACCACGGCGGCGCTCCACCCGGCGAACGCCGCCACGTCGCGGCGCGTGGGCGCGACGTCCGCGTCGAGCCCCAGCCGCCCGCGCATCCCGCCGACGGTCTCCTCCAGCAGCTCGTCGCGGAAGTGCTCGTGGTAGAGGCTCCGGCTGCGGCGCCCGCGCACGAACGCGCGGAAGGTGCGCCGCGGCGCCGCCGCCAGCCCGAACGCGAACGCGCCGGCGTTGAGCGCCCACGCGGCCCAGTACTTCCCGCACCCGGCGGAGATCTCCCACGCGCCGATCTCCGCCTCGCCCACCCAGTCGGTGCGGTAGCCGGTGACGATGTGGTGCAGGTCGTGCAGCTTCACCGCCCGCACGCGCGGCTCGATGTTGGGGAAGAAGATCGGGATCGGCTTCGACTCGATCCTCACCCAGCGCTTGTTGTATCCGCCGTCCGCGTCGAACCCGCTCTCCGCGAAGAAGCGCGCCCGCGCCTCGCCGAGCGGGAGCTCCTCCGGCTGCAGCGGGGCGGGGATGGGGTCCGCGCGTCTGTCCGGCTCACGCTCGGGCCCGACCCGCAGATCCTTCGTCGCCGCCCCGGCATTCGTCACCCTGCCGGTCCTGCGCGGGCGGCTCCTCAGGATGACAGCCGACAGCCTTCTCAGCATCAGGACGATCCTCCCGAATCCCCCCACCACCGCGCCAGCAGGTTCCCGGCGACGCGCGCGCGGTACTCCGCCGTCGAGCGCAGGTCGTCGATGGGGGCGATCTCGTCCGCCAGCACGCGCCGGGCCTCGTCGACGGAGGCGCCCGACGCGAGCGCCTCCTCCGTTTTCGGGAGACGGACGACGGTGGGCGCCACGCTGCCGAGGGAGATGCGCGGGCGCTCGGAGCGGACGGCGGCCATCACCACCTTGGAGATGGCCTGCGCGGCGCGGGTGCCCACCTTGCGGAACCACTGCGCGCCTGCGACGGGCGGGATCTCGATGGCGGTGATCAGCTCGTCGGGGCGCATCACCGTCTGCCGGTAGCCCGTGTAGAAGCCGTTGAACGGCACCCGCCGCTCGCCGCCCTCGGCGCTGCGGAGCACGACGACGGCCTCGGCGACGGCCAGCACGGGAAGCGTGTCGCCCGCGGGGGAGCCGTTCGCCACGTTGCCGGCCAGCGTGCCGCGGTTCTGGATCTGGACGCCGCCCACCTCGCGCGCCGCGGCGGCCAGGATCGGCAGGCGCGCGCGCACCTCGGGCGAGCGCACCAGGTCGGTGTGCGTGGCCAGCGCGCCGACGCGCAGCACGCCGTCGCGCGCCTCGATCCCGCGCAGCTCGTCGAGCCCCCACAGGTCCAGGAAGCGCGCGGCGGCCAGCGTGCCGAAGTTGAGCGCCACGTAGACGTCGGTGCACCCGGCCAGCGGCACCAGCGGCCCCTCGTCGCGCAGCATGGCCAGCGCCTCGTCCAGCGAGCGCGGCTCCAGGAGCGACAGGGGGGAGATCGGCGTCCTCACGCCCGGGCCTCCAGCACGGCGCGGTAGATGGCCTCGTAGCCGGTGCAGCGGCAGAGGTTGCCGGCGAGTCCGACCTTCACCTCGTCCAGGGTGGGATTCGGCCCCAGCGCCAGCGCGGCCATGATCATCCCCGGCGTGCAGATGCCGCACTGCGCCCCGCCCAGCTCGGTGAAGGCGCGCTGGAGGGGGTGCTCGCCGCCGAGCCCTTCAATGGTGAGCACCTCCGCGCCCGCGGCCTGCGCGAACGGCACCAGGCACGCGCAGACGGGCTCGCCGTCGACGAGCACGGTGCAGGCGCCGCACTCGCCCTCGCCGCACCCCTCCTTGGTGCCGGTGAGCCCGCACTCCTCGCGCAGCACGTCGAGCAGGCGCTTCATCGGGTGCGCCTCGACGTCCACCGCGTTCCCGTTCAGCCGGAACTCCATCGCAATCTCAGAAAAGGTTGACTCCGCAGTCGGTTCACCATCCACCAACGATGTCATCCTGAGTCTTCCACCGCGCTGCGCGCGACCACGGAGGATGAAACGGGGTTGTAGTTCTCCCTCCCACCGCGCAGCGGGGGGAGGGCCGGGGAGGGGGGCTACCCGCGGCGAGCACCGAAGCCCGTCACAGCGC
>DASVWD010000130.1 GCA_036389795.1 Longimicrobium sp. | reverse complement strand
CTGATACCACGTCTCGGAGCATCGTTCTGTTTCCAAACAGAACAGCAACAGATTGGAATCACACAGAGAAACAGAGGAACAGAGAAAACCGAAGTCCTCTGTTTCTCCGTTTCTCTGTGTGAGGCCTTTCAGGACCTATTCCCGAACGATGCTCTGCAAGGTGGTATGAGCCCGCGCTTCGGATCGAAAGACGAGGCCCGCCCGGTCGGCGGGCCTCGTCGGCTTGCGGCGGGCTGGCGGGCGTGCTTATTCCTGCGAGAACTGCAGCGCGATGCAGAAGGCGCCCAGCACGCCCAGCACCGCCGCGATCAGCACCTGCGGGGTGGAGGGCGCGGCGGCCGACGCCACGTCGAGGAAGCTGGAGAACGAGGACCCCAGCGCGATCCCTCCCAGCGTCCCGATCAGCGTGAAGCGCCGCCGTCGGGTGCGCGAGACCAGGTGCTCGCTCGCCCGCTGGACGTACGCCGGCGAGATCGAGTCCGCCTGGTGCCGCTCGGCGATCCGCCGCGACTCCGTCACCAGGTCCACGACGTAGCCGTCGATCCGCAGCTTGAGCTCGGCGAACCCGCGCTGCGAGAAGAGCGCGGGGTTCACCGACGAGAGGCGGGAGTCCACCCAGACGGAGATCTCCGGGGAGAGCCTGGGCTCCGGGCGTGATGTGGAGGGCGGGTCGGGTGGGGCGGGAAGGGCAGCGGGCGCGGATCCCGGCGCAGTTCCGGGAGCCTCGCTCACGCGCGGCCCTTCCCGTGCGGATTCAGGCTGCTCTCGTCCAGGAGCCGGTTGTACACCTGGACGAGGTGGTATTCCACCCCGTGCGACGGCGGACCGGCCTTGCGCGACGCCACGCCGAGGAGAAGCCGGCTGAGCGCCGCCAGCATCACCGCGGTGCCCAGCAGCGCGGCCGCCACGAGCCAGACCGCCCGGTCTCCCGCCGCCGCCAGCGCGTCGAGGTTGGCCAGCGTCGCGGCCAGGGCGGCGAACACCGCCACCAGTGCCGACTCGGCAAGCGCCAGGCCGCCGCGGCTCAGCGTCACCACGTGACGTCCGATCCGGAGCGTGCCGCCCACTGGCCTGAACCCTTCGCGGCGAGTCGTCTTCATTGTCAGTTCCTTTTCCAGGAGCAAAACGCACGTTCTGGACGATGATAATGCGAACAAAGTGCACGGTCAAGAGGGACGGATGAGCACGCCCGTCTGCCGTTGCGCTGCGACCGTACGGTGCGCGGTCCGCCTTGGATTCGCGGCGGTCCTGTCCGCGCTCGCCGGCTGCACGTACAACCTGCGGCAGGTGCGGGAGCCGGGGCGCTCGGTGGCGTTCCCGACGGGCGGCCCGTGGCAGAGCATGGTGTACGCGGCGCGCACGGACAGCGGGGTGATCGTGGTCGACCTGGGCTGGCACGGCGCGGGGGCGGCGCTCGCGAAGCGCCTGCGCCGGCTCGGCGCGGAGCCGCGCGACGTGACCGACGTGTTCCTCACGCACGGCCACCGCGACCACATCGGCGCCTGGCGCACCGTGCGCCACGCCCGCTTCCACCTGTCCGCGGCCGAGGCGCCGTTCTTCGAGGGCCGGGCGACGTACGCCGACTTCCCCTCGCGCGCCGGCCAGTCGGTGTCGGGGAGGGCGGGTCCGTGGCCGGGCGAGGTGGCTGTGCGCCCGTTCGCCTCCGACACCTTCTTCACCTTCGGCGCCGACACGGTGCGCGCCTTCCTGGTCCCCGGGCACACGCCGGGGCACGCCGCCTACCTCTTCCGCGGCGTGCTCTTCGCCGGCGACGCCGTCGCGCGCAAGCCGCTCACCGGCTTCAAGGGCGCCGACCCGATCTTCACCACCGACAGGCGGACCGCGCGCGAGAGCCTGCGCTCCCTCTTCGAGCGCATCCGCCCCTATGACGTGCGCTGGGTCTGCAACGCCCACGCGAAGTGCGCCGCCCTCGACTCCGCCTTCCTCCGCAAGGTCACGCGTTGATGTAGGCCAGGAAGTCGGGATCGGCGATGAACTCCTTCGTAAGGCCGCGCCTCCTCCTTTACTCTCTCGGAAAACTCCTCGTTCAGCCACCTGCGCGCCACCTCGCAGTCGATCTGCTCGGATGACCAGTCGGGGTGCAGGTCGGCTACCTCGTCTCGGATGATCTGGCGAGCGAGACGGTTGAGGTAGGCTCCACCCATGAGCCGTTGCGCCGGTGTCAACCTGCTGCAGAATTCCCCTATCTCGGGTTCGAGCAGCTCAATGCGGATCTCCCGCCTCTCGCCCTTCATCGTCGTATAGATCCCGGTTCCGTCGCAGTCGCTGGTTGCCATCGGCCTTCTCCGGCAGCAGGTGAAAACGCAGTGCCCCTGCCGAGCATAGTGGCCTTAGTGGACAAAGGGAACGCCGCGCTCCGTCGGGGCGGAGCGCGGCGTCAGCGGGTGGGATCGCGCCTCGCGCGGCGGCGTCAGGAGTTCGGCGCCAGGCGCGCGAGGATGGCCTCCAGGTGGTCGCGCCGCTGCTGGAGCGACTGCCGGTAGTCGTAGTCGTCGGTGTGGCCGATCTCGTCCTGCAGGTCGCCCAGGTACGACCGCAGCGCGACCGCGAGGGATTCCGCCTCGTCCTGGCTCAGCTCGAACGTAGCCATCGTTCTCCGTCTCCTGTTGGTTCCCGGCGGGCCGCGCTCCCGCGGCGGCTCCCGCCCCCGTTCTTTCGCAAGAAGCTAGACGTGGATCGCGCGGCCCGCCACGGCCAGCGCGGCCTCCTTGACCGCCTCGGGGAGGGTGGGGTGCGCGTGGACGCTGCGGCCGATGTCCTCCGCCGCGCCCTCGAACTCCACCGCCAGCGCGGCCTCGGCGACCAGGTCCGACGCGCGCGGCCCCAGGATGTGCACCCCCAGGACGCGGTCGGTCGCCGCGTCGGCGATCACCTTCACGAAGCCGTCCTGCTCGCCCATCGCCTTGGCGCGGCCGTTGGCGCTCCAGGGGAACCTGCCCACCCTGGTCTCGCGCCCGGCGGCCTTCGCCTCCTCCTCCGTCATCCCCACCGAGGCGATCTCGGGCCAGGTGTACACCACGTTGGCCACGGCGTCGTAGTTGACGTGCCCGTGCTTCCCCGCGGCGAGCTCCACCGCGGCCACGCCCTCCTCCTCGGCCTTGTGCGCCAGCATCCGCCCGCCGATGGCGTCGCCGATGGCGTAGACCTGGCCCACGCCGGTGTGGTAGCGCCCGTCCACCTGGATCACCCCGCGCTCCAGGCGGATGCCGGCCTCCTCGAGCCCCATCCCCTCGGTGTACGCGCGCCGCCCGACCGACACCAGCAGGTAGTCGGCCTCCAGCGGCTCCTGCCCCTCCACCGAGACGATCACCCTGTCGCCCCGCCGCTCGGCGCCGGTGACGCGCGCGCCGGTGCGGATGTCGAAGCCCTGCTTGCGGAAGATGCGGTCGGCGGCCTTGATCACCTCGCCGTCCATCCCCGGCAGGATGGTGGGCATCGCCTCCAGGATGGTGACCTTCGCGCCCAGGCGCAGCCACACGCTCCCCAGCTCCAGCCCGATCACCCCGCCGCCGACCACCACCAGGTGGCCGGGGACCTGGGGGATGGAGAGCGCGCCGGTGGAGTCGACGATGCGCTCGTGGTCGAACTTGAGGAAGGGCAGCTCGACCGGCACCGAGCCCGGCGCCAGGACGACGGTCTTCGCCCGCACCGTGGTCTTCGCGCCGTCCTCCGCGGCCACCTCGATGGTCTCGGGCGAGGTGAGGCGGCCGAAGCCCCTGATCCACTCGATCTTGTTCTTGCGGAAGAGGAAGGCGACGCCGTCGGTGAGCCCCTTCACCACGCCGTCCTTGCGCTTCATCATCGCGGGCACGTCGACCGAGGCGCCGTCGACCCTGATCCCGTGCGCCTCCGCCTTGTGCCGGATCTGCTCGAACAGCTCGGACGAGTCGAGCAGCGCCTTGGAGGGGATGCACCCCACGCGCAGGCAGGTGCCCCCCAGCGCCGGCTCCTTCTCAATGCACGCCGTCTTGAACCCCAGCTGCGCCGCGCGGATGGCGGCCACGTAGCCGCCGGGGCCCGCGCCGAGGACGACGAGGTCGAACGTTTTCTCTTCAGCCATGATCTATCTTCGGGTCCCGAGTCCAGGTCGCGTTCATTCGTCCACGGGCGGGTGAACCCGCGGCAACAACCGCGAAAAGCCCCGCCTGCGCGGGCTCCCTCCGCGCCGCAACCACCCCCGTGCGCGGACGCCGGCCCCGCAGTCCGCGAAGGCGGACTTTGTGCTTTCGTAGCCCCCGGTTTCAACCGGGGACGCGGCGGATGCGTGCCACAGGTCCGTCGCCCGCGGGGGCGGAATCTACGTACGAAGGTGCGGGAGCGCGAACCACCCTCGCACTCCCGCACTCACGCACTCACGCACTCGTTCACGACGACATCATCCCTGGAGAAGCTGCTGGTAGACGTCGTCGTCCGCGTTGTCCCAGACCGCCTCGAGCGACGGCTGGCTTATGGCGATCCAGAACCCGGCCTCGTCGTCGGCCGGCGTGGCGTCGTGCGTCTCGCTCATCCCTCGATCAGCATGCTGAGCGGGTCCTCCAGCATCTTCTTCACCGCGACCAGGAAGCGCACGGCTTCGCTGCCGTCGACGATGCGGTGGTCGTAGGTGAGCGCCACGTACATGATCGGGCGGATGGCGACCTGGCCGTCGACCACCACGGGGCGCTCCACGATGTTGTGCATCCCCAGGATCCCCACCTGCGGCGGGTTCAGGATCGGCGTGGAGAGCATGGAGCCGAAGATCCCGCCGTTGGTGATGGTGAAGGTGCCGCCCTGCAGCTCCTCCAGCGTCAGCTTCCCCTCGCGCGCCCGCGTCCCCAGCTCGCCGATCTCGCGCTCCAGCTCGGCGAAGCTCTTCCGGTCGGCGCTGCGGACCACGGGGACCACCAGCCCCTCCTCGGCCCCCACGGCGATGCCGATGTCGTAGTAGTGCTTGAGGACGATCTCGTCGCCCTGGATCTCGGCGTTGAGCCGCGGGAACTGCTTGAGCGCGCCGATGATGGCCTTGGTGAAGAACGACATGAAGCCCAGCTTCACCCCGTGCTTCTTCACGAACTCGTCCTGGCGGCGCTTGCGCAGCTCCATCACCGCCGAGAGGTCCACCTCGTTGAAGGTGGTGAGGCTGGCGGTGCCGTGCTGCGCCTCCAGCAGCCGCTTCGCGATGGTCTGCCGCCGGCGCGACATCCGCTGCCGCGTCTCCGCCCGCTCGCCCGCCGGTGCCGCCGCCGGGGCCGGCTTCCGCTCCGGGGAGGGCGCCGGCGTCGCGGCAGTCGCCGGAGTCGCAGCCGGGGCGGCCTCGCGCGGCGGGGCGCCGGCGGCCTTGCGCCCGTCCTCGATGATGCGGAGCACGTCCTCCTTGGTGATCCGCCCGTTGGGCCCCGAGCCGCGGACGGTCCCCAGGTCCACCCCGTGCTCGGCGGCGATGGCGCGGGCCGCGGGCGAGGTCTGCGCGCCGCCGGCCGGGGCTTCCGGCTCGGCGGTGGCGGTGGCCGTGGCGGCCTCGGGCGTGGGCGTCGGAGTCTCGGCGCCGGCCTGCTGCTCGGCGCGCGCGGAGGCCGCCTGCCCCGCCTGCTCGGCCGGCGCGGCGGCGCCCGCCTCCATCACGGCCAGCAGCTCGTTCACGCCGACCGTCTCGCCCTCCTGCTTCTGGACCTTGCCTAGCGTCCCGGCGGCGGGCGCGGCGACCTCGACGGTGATCTTGTCGGTCTCCAGCTCCACCAGGATCTCGTCCTTCTGGACGGGGTCGCCTTCCTGCTTCGTCCAGCGGCCGACGGTGGCCTCGACGACGGACTCGCCCAGCGGCGGGACGCGGATCTCGACGGGCATGTGGGTTTCGCGCTCGGGTTAAGACCTTCAAAAGCAGGGTACAGGAGATAGGGAACAGGGGACAGCCCGCGACCGAGATCGAACCGGCTGGCTGTACCCTGTACCCTGTTCCCTGTCCCCTGAATTTCCCTACAGCTTCCGCTTGCCGATCAGCGTGTCGCCCGCGGGCTCGGCCGCGAACGCCGGCGCGCCGGAGAGCGCCGCGCGGACGATGCGCGCCTGCGCGGTGGTGTGGCGGTGCGCGAAGCCTTCCGCGGGGCTGGCGCGCTCGGGGCGGCCCTCGTAGCGCAGCGGCAGCTCGCCCAGGATCTCCCGCAGCCGCGGGGCGGCGAAGCTCCAGGCGCCCATGTTGCGCGGCTCCTCCTGCACCCACACCACCTCGCGCAGCGCCGGGAACGACGCCAGCGCCTGCTCGATCTCCTCCGCCGGGAACGGGTACAGCTCCTCCACCCGCGCGACCGCCACGCGGTCCACGCCCTCGATGGAGAGCCGCTCGGCGCGCTGCTCGTCGCCCGTGCCCACCAGGTCCACGTAGACCTTGCCGCTGCAGAGCAGGAGGCGGGTGACGCCTTCCGCGTGCCCGCCGAAGGGGCGGTCCACCAGCACCGGGTGGAAGCGGCCCGTGGCCAGCTGCTCCAGCGTGGCCGCGGCCAGCGGGTGGCGCAGCAGGCTCTTGGGGCTCATCAGCACCAGCGGGCGCGGGTCGGTGCCCAGGAGCGCGGCCTGCCGGCGCAGGAGGTGGAAGTACTGCGCGGCGGTGGTGCAGTTGGCCACCCGCAGGTTGTCCTCGGCGCTCAGCTGGAGGAAGCGCTCCAGGCGGGCGCTGGAGTGCTCGGGCCCCTGCCCCTCGTAGCCGTGCGGGAGGAGGAGGACCAGCCCCGAGCGCTGCTCCCACTTCACGTGCGAGGCCGCCAGGAACTGGTCGATGATCACCTGCGCGCCGTTGGCGAAGTCGCCGAACTGCGCCTCCCACACCACCAGCGCCTGCGGGTCGAGCACCGAGTAGCCGTACTCGAAGCCCAGCGCCGACATCTCCGAGAGCGGCGAGTTGCAGGCCTCGAAGCTGGCCCGCGCCTGCTCCAGCCCGTGCAGCACGTTGTAGACGGCGCCGGTCTTCGCGTCGTGCAGCACCACGTGGCGGTGGCTGAAGGTGCCGCGCTCGGCGTCCTGCCCGGTGAGGCGCACGGGGACGCCCTCCACCAGGAGCGAGGCGAAGGCCAGCGTCTCGGCGTGCCCCCAGTCGACGGCCGGCTGGGCCGACTCCAGCGCGTCGCGCCGCTTCTGGAGCACGTTCCTGTCCAGGCGGGCGTTGGGGGTGAAGCCCTCGGGGCGCCGGAGCAGCGCCTCGTTCAGCTCGCGCAGCCGCTCGGCGGGGACGCCGGTCTCCCGCGCGTCGGCGCGGCGGCCGTTGGGCGAGGGCTCCTCGTCGTCCTCGTCGTCGTGGCCGCCGCCCTCGCCGAGCGACTCCAGCGTGCGCGACAGCTCGTCGCTCACCCGCTGCAGCATGGCGTCGGCCTCTTCCTGCGTGACGACGCCCTCCTCCACCAGCCGCCGGGCGAAGAGCTCGCGCGCGGTGGGGTGGGTGCGGATCGCCTCGTACATCAGCGGCTGGGTGAAGAGCGGCTCGTCGCCCTCGTTGTGCCCCCAGCGCCGGTAGCCCACCAGGTCGACGACGAAGTCCTTGCGGAACCGCTGGCGGTAGGCGAAGGCCAGGCGCGTGACCGCCAGGCACGCCTCGGGGTCGTCGGCGTTGACGTGGACGACGGGGACCTCGAAGCCCTTGGCCAGGTCGCTGGCGTAGCGGGTGGAGCGGTCGTCCTGCGGATCGGTGGTGAAGCCCACCTGGTTGTTGGCGATCAGGTGCACGGTGCCGCCCACCGTGTAGCCCTTCAGCGCGCTCATGTTGAACGTCTCGGCCACCACGCCCTGCCCGGGGAAGGCGGCGTCGCCGTGGATGAGCACCGCCAGCGCCTGGCCGTGGTCCACCCGCGGCGGCCCCGGCCGAGACGTGTCGTCCTGCGCGGCGCGGGTCATCCCCACCACCACGGGGTTCACGAACTCCAGGTGGCTGGGGTTGGGCGAGAGGGTGAGGCGGATGGTGGTCCCCTCGATCTCGCGCTCGTCCTTCCACCCCATGTGGTACTTGACGTCGCCCGAGGGCTCGTCGGTGTTCTGCGCGTCGTCGACGCCGGGGGCGCGCTGGGCGCTCTGGAAGCCGGCCAGCATCAGCGCGTACGGCTTCTCCATCACGTGGGTGAGCACGTTCAGCCGCCCGCGGTGCGCCATCCCCACGATCACGTCCTTCGCGCCCGCCCGGGCGGCCTCGCGCACCAGCTCGTCGAGCATGGGGACCATGGCGTCGGTCCCCTCGATGGAGAAGCGCTTCTGGCCGAAGAAGGCGCGGTGCAGGAACTTCTCGAACCCCTCCACCTGCGACAGGCGCTGCAGGAGGTCCTTCCGCTCCTCGGCCGAGAGGGGCTCCCGGTAGCGGCCGGTCTCGATCGCCTGGCGCAGCCAGTTGCGCTCCTCGGCGTTCGGGATGTGGTGGTAGTCGTAGCCGATGGTCCCCGAGTAGATGCCGCAGAGGCGGCGCACCTCGTCCAGCGCCGTGCGCGAGGCCGGGTCGGGGGTGAGCACGACGGCGGCCGGGAGCGCCGCCAGGTCGTCCTCGGTGAGCTCGTGGAAGGCGGGCGAGAGCGCCGGGTCGCGGTCCGGCTCCGACCCCAGCGGATCGAGCCTGGCCGCGGTGTGCCCGCGCGTGCGGATGGTGCGCGAGAGCTCGCGCGCGCGCACCAGCTTCTCGACGTCGACCCCGGCGGCGGCCGGCGCGGCCCCGCCCTCCGCGGGCGCGGCCGCGGGCGCCTCGGCCGGCGGGGTGAACGACGCGAAGAAGGAGCGCCACCCCTCGTCCACCGAGGAGGGGTCGCGCCGGAAGCGCTCGTAGAGGTCCAGCACGTAGCCCGCGTTGGGGCCGTGGAAGTCGCGAAGATCAGCCATGGGTCACCTTCGTGGGCGCGCCCTGGGGCGCGCCGGGAACGCCCGTCCGCGTCCCCTTGCCTGCGGGGTGGACGGGCAAGGCGGCGGTAACTTAGTTGGCGCGCCTGCAAGCCGCTACGGTCGTCCTGCAACATCCGCACGCGCCGTTTGATACACCGCCGGGTCCGCGGCGGGCTGCCCGGGCGGTCGTCCACCGTGTACACTCCGCCCGCACGGCCGTCTTGGAGATGCGGGCGTGCGCGTGTAGATTTGACGTGTTCCCCCCATTCGTTCCCCGGATCACCCGCCTGGAGGCAGACCCTTCGATGCCATACCGTCGCTTCACCGACTCCGCCGGCACCCAGTGGCGGGTGTGGGACGTGGCGCCCAGGCTCATCGACCGGCGCCTGGCCATGCGCCGCATCCAGGTGGCGAAGATCCACTTCCCCGACCGGCGCGCGATTCCCGACCGCCGGCTGGACATGCGCCGGAGCCGGCTCTACTTCCCGCCCACCGAGACCGGCTGGCTCACCTTCGAGTCGGAGAGCTCCAAGCGCCGCCTGCGCCCGGTGCCGCCCGACTGGGCGCTGGTGGACGAAGCGGGGCTGGAGGAGCTCTGCCGCCGCGCCGAGGAGGTCATGCCGAAGGCGTGGGTGTAGCCATTACGACGCCGGTCATCCTCTAAGGGTGTTTACAAACCTGCACTATAGCCACGCTGTCATCCTGAGGGCGCGCACACCGAAGTCGCGTCCGCACAAGAGCTTGTGCGCCCGAAGGATCTGCGGGTGGGATTCGAGCGTCAGCCAGGCTCACGCTCGGATCCTGCCCGCAGATCCTTCGTCGCCGCCGGGCATCCGCTCATTCCGGTGATCCCGCGCGGCGGCTCCTCAGGATGACAGCGATGGGCGTGGGGGTCGTAGACGAAACTCCCGGATTCCATCCCACAACGATAGACGTCCCTGATCTTCCGCAAACCGGTGCGATGACCGAGGAGCCGAGCGCGTACGAGCGCATGTACCGCGTGGTGCGGCGCATCCCCGCCGGGCGCGTGGCCACGTACGGGCAGGTGGCGGCGCTGGCGGGGCTCCCCGGGCGGGCGCGGCAGGCGGGGTACGCGCTGCACGCGCTCCCCGCGCACACCGCTGTCCCCTGGCACCGGGTGGTGAACGCCGCGGGGCGGATCAGCCTGGGCCGCGGCCGCGGCGGCGCCGACCTGGAGCAGCGCTTCCGGCTGGAGGCCGAGGGCGTGGAGTTCGACGGCAACGGCCGCATCTCGCTCGAGCGCTTCGGGTGGAAGCCCCGCCGGCGCGTCGGGTGAGGCGCGGAGCGGTACCAGACGCGGGGCCCGCCGTTCCGATCCGGACTGCGGCCTTGCTGTATCGGCCGTACGAGCGCGCGCCGCTTGCGGCGGCTCCGCGCGGTTGCGAGTATCTCCCGCGCTGAATCTCATCTGCCTGACGTTGATCGCCGACCCTCAGGAGAGCGCATGACCTCCCGCAACCTCTTCGCGGCCGCCGCGGCCCTCGCCCTGCTCGCGGGCGGCGGCCCGGCCGCGGCGCAGAACGCCCCGACGGATTCCATCGACCGGCTGCTGGCCAGGTACACCACCGTCCGCCTCACCACCGACCTGTCGGGCCTGAGCGACAACGAGCGGCGCATGATCCCGCTGCTGATCGACGCCGCGCGCGAGATGGACGCGGTGTTCTGGATGCAGGCGTACGGCAGCCGCGACTCGCTGCTGGCCCGCGTCACGGACCCGCGGGTGCGGCGCTACGTGGAGATCAACTACGGGCCGTGGGACCGCCTGGCCGGCGACGCGCCCTTCCTGGCCGGCGCGGGCGCCAAGCCCGAGGGCGCCGGCTACTATCCCGCGGGGATGACGAAGGCGGAGTTCGAGGCCGAGGTGGCGCGCGGCGGCGCCCGCGCCGACTCGCTCAAGGGCCTGTACACGCTGGTGCGCCGCGACGCGTCCGGGCGGCTCACCGCCGTCCCCTTCCACGTGGCGTATGCCGAGCACCACCGGCGCGCGGCCGAGAAGCTGCGCCAGGCGGCGGTGCTGGCCCCGCAGCCGGGCCTGCGCCGCTACCTGGAGGAGCGCGCCGAGGCCCTGCTCACCGACCAGTACCAGGCGAGCGACCTGGCCTGGCTGGACATGAAGGACAACCACCTCGACGTGGTGATCGGGCCGATCGAGACGTACGAGGACCTGCTCTTCGGCTACAAGGCGGCGCACGAGGCGTACGTGCTGGTGAAGGACCAGGAGTGGAGCCGGCGCCTCACCCGCTACGCCGCCCTGCTTCCCCGGCTGCAGCGCGGCCTCCCCGTCCCCGAGGCGTACAGGCGCGAGACGCCGGGCACCGACAGCGACCTGAACGCCTACGACGTGCTCTTCTACGCCGGCCAGGCCAATGCCGGCTCCAAGACCATCGCCATCAACCTCCCCAACGACGAGGAGGTGCAGCTGCAGAAGGGGACGCGGCGGCTGCAGCTGAAGAACGCCATGCGGGCCAAGTTCGACCGCATCCTGGTGCCGATCGCCGGCATCCTGATCGCCCCCGACCAGCGCCGGCACATCACCTTCGACGCCTTCTTCGGCAACACCATGTTCCACGAGGTGGCGCACGGGCTGGGGATCAAGAACACCGTGAACGGGCGGGGGACGGTGCGCGAGGCGCTCAAGGAGGAGGCGAGCGCGCTGGAGGAGGGGAAGGCCGACGTGCTGGGCCTCTACATGCAGACACAGCTGCAGGGGATGGGCGAGTTGCAGGGCGACGTGATGGACAGCTACGTCACCTTCCTGGCCAGCATCTTCCGCTCGGTGCGCTTCGGGGCCAGCAGCGCGCACGGGCGGGCGAACGTGGCGCGCTTCAACTACTTCAAGGAGCGCGGCGCCTTCACCCGCGACGCGGCGAGCGGCACCTACCGGGTGGACCGCGAGAAGATGACGCAGGCGATGAACGCGCTCTCCGAGCAGATCCTGCGCTTCCAGGGCGACGGCGACTACGAGGGCGTGAAGGCGTTCATGGCGAAGTACGGCCGCATCGACGCCGAGCTGCAGTCGGACCTCGACCGCCTGGCCGGCGCCGGCATCCCGGTGGACATCGTCTTCGAGCAGGGGGCGGACGTGCTGGGGCTCGCCCCGCGCTGAGACGTCGGGCCGACAACGAACGAGCCCCCGTCCGGCGCGGCTGCCGGGCGGGGACGGAGCGCCTGCACCGTCCCCTCCCACACACCTCGGAGGCGCGCGTTCGGGGACCGGCCGCAAGGGAACGGAAAGCGGTTGAACGTCCAGGCCGCCCGCGTTACCTTGGGCTTGACCGGTGTTCGCCGCGGCCGCTCCGCGTCCCGCACGACAGTTCACCCGTTTCGACCGCTCCCTTTGCGTTCCCCTTCACCCATTACGCTCGCGGGAAGCGTCATTCTCGACCCGGCTGGTCGCGTGCTGCTGCTCCACCGCTGCGTCCCCGGGCGCGAGCAGTGGGAGACTCCCGGAGGGAAGGTGGAGGACGGCGAGAGCGCCGAAGAGGCCGCCCGCCGCGAGACGCGGGAGGAGTTGGGGGTCGAGGTGCGCCTCGTGCGCCCGCTGGGGACCGCCTCCTTCCACGAGGGGGCAAGCGAGTGGCATTACCACTGGTTCCTCGCCGAGGTGGTCTCCGGGGCCCCCGCCCTTCAGGAGCCGCAGAAGCACGACCAGCTCCGCTTCTTCTCCTGGGAGCAACTCCGCGAAATGGAATCCCAGCTCTCGGCCAACACCCGGAACCTGCTGGCGGCGGCGCTGGCCGGCCGCTTCGATCCGCCCGCCCCCGCCGCCGCACCTCCCGCCGGACCATACAGGAGACCATCATGAGCAGCCCGGACTACGTCTTTAGCTGGATCCACCTTTCGGACATTCACTTCGGGCACGGCAACACGGGCTACAAGTACAACCAGCGGATCGTCCTGGAGTTCATGAAGCGGGACATCGTGGACCTGGTGGAGAACCGCACCGTGCCGGCCCCGCACGCCATCATCGTCACGGGCGACATCGCGTTCAGCGGGGCCGCGGTGCAGGACTGGGAATACGCCCGGGCGGCCGAGTGGCTCCAGGGCATCGCGGGCGAGGTGGACGTGCGCGCCGACCGGGTCTTCGTCATCCCCGGCAATCACGACGTCCAGCTCAACGCGGACGCGGACGGAAACGTGAGCCGCTTGCGGAGCGAGCTGTGGGAGGGGGCCGACATCTCCGCCGCGCTTTCCACGCCGGCGGACCGGGAGCTGCTCGCCCGCCGGGTCGCCAATTACCAGGCCTTCGCCCGGGAGTTCGCCCCGGCGAACACGGAAGCGGGGATCCAGGGCGACGGGCTGTACTGGCGGTACCGCCTGCCGGTGAACGACCAGTTCAGCATCCTGCTGGTGGGGATGAACACCGCGCTGCTCTGTACCGGGAAGGCCGGCGACCACGACAGGAGGCACCTGCAGGTGGGCAACCAGCAGTTCGCCGAGCTGTTCCTGGACGGCGTGGAGGAAGACGACTTCGTGATCGCGCTGAGCCACCACCCGTTCGACTGGCTCAAGGACGGCGAGGACCTGCGGGCGCTCCTCCCCAGGGTGTCGCACCTCTACCTGTCCGGGCACGAGCACAAGGCCGAAGGGTGGGGACTGCGGCGGCTCGACGGCGCGGAAATCGTCTGGGTGGCGAGCGGCGCCGTGCACGACGACCAGAACGCCTCGCACCGGCAGCACGGATACAGCGTCTGCTCCCTCTGGCGGAGCCGGAAGGGGCGGCTCATCCTGCGGGTGTGGCCGCGGCTCTGGACGGGGAGCGGCGACTTCGTCACCAACTACCACTTGGTGAAGAAGGGGGACTTCGCGGACCAGCGGACGCGGTTCCGGATGACCCCGGCGAAGGCGGGGGCGGCGTCCGCGCCGCCCGCCGCCGGGAGCGGCTCCAGTTGGGTGAGCACGAACGAGCGCGAGGTCCCGGAACTCCAGTTCGGCGTCCTGACCTGCGGGCACCGGGACGGCGTCCCCGGGGCGGCGGGCGGCGACCGCGCCGACCCCGGGGGGCGTACGACCCTGCTCGACCAGTGGGTGAGGGAGAGCTACCAGCGTCTCCCCGACGGGCTGCTCGCTCCCGAGGACCGCAGCTTCCGCATCGCGGGCTTCTCGACGGTGCTCTGCTCGGACCCCCGGGAACGGCTGGAGGAAGTGCTGGGCCGACCGCCTTCCGCGCTGGTCCTGCTGCGCGTGGACAGCGGCCGCTGCCAGGAGTGCAGCGCCGCCGTTGCGCGGGTGGTGGACCGCGCCCGGGAGATCGGCGTGCGGGTGCTCGTCGTCTGGCGGGCCCCGACCGAGGTGCCGAGCGACCTGCTGCACAGTGCCGTGCGCTTCGACTACCTCCCTTCGCTGGCCGCCTTTAGCGCCGGGAGCCCCGCCCCGGACCTCGCGGCCGAGAAACACAACTTCCTGGGCTGGGTGAAGGAGATCGGCGACGCGCAGCCCCGGCACCCGGCGGTGGGGATCGGCGTGCTCCTGCTGAACCCCGAAGGCGAGCTGCTCCTGACCAGGCGGCGGAAGAGCCCCGAGCCCCAGACCTACGGGACCTTTGGCGGGCCGCTGGGGATCCGGCGCAACATCGCGGCCGAGCTGCGCCGGTACGCGGAGCGCGAGCTGCGGCTTTCCGGCGACGACATCGACATCGGCCCGCTCCTCTGCTACAGCGACGTGCACGACGGCCTGCGCCACTACGTGGACCTGAGCTTCCTAGCGGTGGCGGATAGGTCGATCCGGCCGATCATCAACGATGCGAACCACGAGTGGATCGGGTACCGCGGCGAAGAGCCCGTGTACTGGTTCACGTTCGGCGAGGTGATGGAGTTCTATGCCCAAGACATGCTGTTCACGCCGGTGAAAACGGCGTTCGAGCGGCTGTGCATCCTCTGCCTGTCCACTTTCGCCACCAGGGGCCTCCTCTCCCGCACCGAGCGCAACCCGCTGGAGGCGATCAGCCTCACGCTGGAGCTGGACGGCCTCCGGCGGCGCATCACCAACCTGCCCTCCGCCCGCGAGATCATGCGGTTCCTGTCGCAGGAGAAGATCCAGGTGAACGATCCGCCAGCCGTCGTGGCGGGAGGAGCGCCGTGAAGCTGCTGAGCGCGTCCCCGGCCGAGCTGGAGCGGCACATCGCAGAGGAGGTGGCGGGGGACTACGTGTACATGTATCCCCCGCGCCAGGCGTACCGCCCCTTCGGGGAGGCGGAACTGGCGCCGCTCCTAGCCGAGTCGCTCCGGCGCTTCGAAAGCGTCGACCTGTACTTCCACTTCCCCTTCTGCCGCCAGATCTGCGCGTTCTGCAACCTGTTCGCGGTAGCGGCGCGCGACGGGGCCGGGCTCAACGCGTACGTCGACTACCTCGAGCGCGAGGTGCGGCACCGGGCTCCCCTGCTGCGCGGCAAGACCTTCAGCACCCTGTACCTGGGCGGCGGGACGCCGTCGCTGCTCGCCCCGGAGTTCTTCGCGCGGCTCTTCGCCTTCCTGCGCGACGAGATCGGCTGCGAGGTCGCCTCCATCCCGGAGGTGGCGCTGGAGGTCTCGCCCGACACGGTGGAGGAGGAGAAGTTCCGGGCGTACCGCGCCATCGGCATCAACCGGGTGAACCTGGGGTTCCAGACGCTCGCCGACGGCGAGCTACACCTGATCGGGCGCCGCTACAACGCCGACACTCCGCTTCGCGCCCTGGAGATCGTCCAGTCGGTGGGGTTCGACAACGTGTGCGTGGACCTGATCTACGGGTTGCAGGGGCAGACGTCGGAGAGCTGGCGCGCCTCGGTGGATGCCGTGCTGGCCTACCGGCCGGAGACCATCTGCGCGTATCCGCTCACGCTGCGCCCCGCCACGGGCTTCAGCGCGCGGGGATACCGCGAGGTCTGCGGGCGCGAGCAGTACGCGCGGCAGGACTACTTCCGCGCCGCGATGCTGGCGGCCGGGTACCGGCAGGAGACGCACATCCGCTACGTGCGCGACGAGCGGGGCGGTTACCGCCAGAAGGAGAACCACTGGCGGATGGCCAACGTTCTGGGCTTCGGCGCCGGGGCCCGGAGCTACCTCTGGCACGGCGACTTCCGCAACGGCTACAGCGTTCGCCACCGCGCCCGGGCGCTGCGGGACTATTTCGCGCGGGTCGGCGCGGCCGGAGAGGCGATCGTCGACGGGTTCGTCATGGACGACGACGAGCGGATGCGCAAGGCGGTGGTGCTGGGACTGATCCGGCTGGACCGGGGCTGGTTCCGCTCGCTGTTCGGCCGCGACCCGGCGGAGGTCTTCCCGGAGCAGTTCGCCGCGTTGCGGAACCTGGCGCTCCTGGAGGAGGAGGACGCGGCGTACCGCCTCACGCCACGGGGACTTCGGCACCGCGACGTGGTCGTGCAGGCGTTCTTCAGCGAGCGCGTGCGCCGTCTCTTGGAAAGCTTCGACTACGACGAGTGAGGAGGGCATGCCGGCGCCGGCGGGTTTCTGGGTGTCGCTCGACGGGGTGGACGGGACGGGGAAGACCACGGTGGCCGGGCGGCTGGCGGAGCGGCTTCCCGCTCTGCGGCCGGTCCCCGAGTTTTCCGACGCGCCGGTCGGCCGCTACCTCTCCGGCGCGGTGAGCGAGAGCCCGCACGTCATCTCCCCGTCCCTCCTCGGGCAGTCGCTCGCCTTCCTGAGCGACTTCTTCCACCAGTACGAACTGGGGGTGGCGGAAGGCCGGAGGCGGGGGGACCTGGTGCTCTCGGACCGGGGGCCGCTCTCCAAGTACGTTTACCAGTCGGTGGTCCTGGGGCGGGCCTACGACGGCGCGCGCGTGGCGCGGGTGCTGGACGCGCTCTTCGACCTGATCTCCTGGCCGGACCTGACCATCTATCTCTCCTGCGACCCGGAAACCCTGCGGACCCGGCTGCTGCGGCGCGACGGCCGCTGCGACGAGGCCCGGATGGCGTTCCTGGCCGAGTTCGAGGCCCGCTTCCGCAGCGTGCTCGGCACGCGTACCAACGTGGTGGAACTGCATCAGCCGCCGGGGATGACCGGTGAGGAGGCCACGGTCCGGGCTCTCGAGCTGATCCGCGCCCACCGACCCGGCTGAGTCGACGGCCGTCGCTCCCCCTTGCGTCACGACGGTGCGGAGTGGAAACTGATGCCCGCACCCCTCACCGATTCCCATGAACGCCACCGTCACCTCCGAGCCCCGCCGTCCGCGCCGGGGGGCGCTGGTCTGGATGATCGCCTCGCAGGCGCTGATGCTGCTGTCGCTGCTCCCCTGGTTCGTGGTGGCGATGATCTCGCTGGCGGGAGTCGATCCCGGGGCGCCGCCCGGGGCCTACGCCGTCACGGCCCTCATCTGGGCGTACCCGCTGCTGGTGCTGGCCTGCGTGTGGGTGGCGTGGCGCGCCTGGCGCCGCGGCAACACGCGCCGCGCGCTGGTGTGGACCACGGCCCCGCTCGTCCCCACGCTGCTCCTGCTGGGCTACGTGGTCTGGGGAGCCTCGCCGGTGCAGTGAGAACCGCGAGTACGAAAGTACGGGGTACGAGAGTACGAAACTGCTCCGGCCCCGCACTTCCGTACTCTCGTACTTCCGTACTTCCGTACTCCACGCACTTGTCCGTCCCCGACCCCGGCTTCTCGCCGTACATCGAGTTCACGCGCGACGAGTGGGCGCGGCTGCGCGGGAACACGCCGCTCACCCTCTCCGAGGCCGACCTGGCGGCGCTCCGGAGCGCCGAGGAGGCCGTCTCGCTCGACGAGGTGACGGAGGTGTACCTCCCCCTCTCGCGCCTGCTCAACCTGTACGTGGCCGCCGCGCAGCAGCTCTACCGCGTCACCGACACCTTCCTGGGGAGCCCCGCCGCCCGGGTGCCGTACGTGATCGCCGTCGCCGGCAGCGTGGCGGGGGGGAAGAGCACCACCTCGCGCATCCTGCGGGCGCTCCTGGCCCGCTGGCCCGACCACCCCACGGTGGACCTGGTGACCACCGACGGCTTCCTCTTCCCCAACCGGGTGCTGGAGGAGCGGGGGATCATGGACCGCAAGGGCTTCCCCGAGAGCTACGACGTGCGCCGGCTGATCCGCTTCCTCTTCGAGGTGAAGGCGGGCCGGGCGGAGGTGCGCGCGCCCGTCTACTCGCACCTGGTCTACGACATCGTCCCCGGCCAGGAGCTGGTGGTGCGCCGGCCCGACATCCTGATCCTGGAGGGCCTGAACGTCCTGCAGAGCGGCATCGGCGGCGACGGGCGGCCGCCGCGGGTGTTCGTCTCGGACTTCCTGGACTTCTCCATCTACATCGACGCCAGCGAGGAGCACCTGGAGAAGTGGTACCTCCAGCGCTTCGCCCGCCTGCGCGAGACGGCGTTCCGCGACCCCTCCTCGTTCTTCCACCAGTACGCCATCGGCATGTCCGAAGCCGAGGCGATGGAGTTCGGCCGCCAGGTGTGGGCCACCATCAACGCCGTCAATCTGCGCGAGAACATCGAGCCCACCCGCGAGCGCGCCCGCCTGATCCTGGAGAAGGGCGAGGACCACCGGGTCGAGCGGGTGAGGCTGCGGAAGATCTGAAAGTGCGAAGTGCGGGGTGCGAAGTGCGAAGTGCAAGTGCGAAAGTGCGAAAGTGGGGTCGAAGCCTGGTCCCCGCGTGTTGTTCTCCCCCTTTCTCCCGCGTAGCGGGGGAGAGGGGGCCGGGGGGAGAGGGGGCACCCCGGGGGCCGCGCGGATGTTTTCCTGCTCTGACGTGACGGATGACCGAGATTCGACTCTCGATAGACGCGGCGCGGGCGCTGCTGCTGGCGGCGCAGGGGCTGGACCGGCGGCCGCGGCGCAAGGCGACGAAGGCCGACGTGCTGGCGGCGATCCGGCGCATGGGGGCGCTCCAGATCGACACCATCCACGTCGTGGCGCGCAGCCCCTACCTGGTGCTCTGGAGCCGGCTGGGCGCCTACGAGCCGCGCTGGCTGGACGAGCTGCTCGCCGAGCGCGCGATCTTCGAGTACTGGTCGCACGAGGCGTGCTTCCTCCCGATCGAGGACTACCCGCTCTACCGCCACCGCATGCTCGACCCGCACTCGATGGGGTGGAAGTACTCGCACGGCTGGATCGAGAAGCACCCCGAGCAGGCGGAGCGCGTGCTGCGCGCCGTGCGCGAGGGCGGCCCGGTCCGCTCGGCCGACTTCGAGCGGAGGGACGGCAAGGGGACGGCCGGGTGGTGGGGGTGGAAGCCCGAGAAGCGCGCGCTGGAGTCGCTGCTGACCGCCGGCGAGTTGATGATCGCCCGGCGCGAGAACTTCCAGCGCGTCTACGACCTGCGCCAGCGCGTGCTCCCCGGCTGGGACGACGCCCGCGTCCCGCCGCACGGCCAGGCGCAGCGCGCGCTGGCGCTCAAGGCCGTGCGCGCGCTCGGCGTCGCCAGGGCCAGGTGGGTGGCCGACTACTTCCGCATGGCGAAGCGGGAGACGCCGGCCGTCGTGCGCGCGCTGGCGGACGAGGGCGAGCTGATCACCGTCGACGTCGAGGGGTGGAAGGAGCCCGGCTACGTGCACCCGGAGAACCGCGCGCTTGCCGCGGCGGCGGCCGCGGGGGAGGTCCGCCCCACGCTCACCACGCTGCTCTCGCCCTTCGACCCGCTGGTGTGGGACCGCGCGCGCGCCGTGGAGCTGTTCGGCTTCGACTACCGGCTGGAGTGCTACACCCCGGCGCCCAAGCGGCGCTACGGCTACTTCACGCTCCCGGTCCTGCGCCGCGGCGCGCTGGTGGGGCGGCTGGACGCCAAGGCGCACCGCAGGGAGGGCGTCTTCGAGGTGAAGGCGCTGTACCTGGAGCCCGGCGTCCGCGCCACCCGCGGCCTCCTGGCCGACGTCGCCGGCGCGCTGCGCGAGTGCGCCGCCTGGCACGGCACCCCCGAGGTGGTGATCCGCCGCTCTGACCCGCCCGAGATCGCGAACCTGCTCGCGGAGGAGGTCGCAGCATAGATTGATAGGTGCTTGCGGTCATCCTGAGGCCCGGCCACACGGGACCAGCGTCCGTCCGGATGATCGCAGGGCCGAAGGATCTACCCGCCCTGCCACGTGGGTCGGGCGCGGCAGCGACACGGATGCCCGCTCCGCCTCATTACATTCGTTCGAGCGGATCCGGGATTGGCGACGCAGGATCCGCAACTTCCGCTGGTCGCCGCCCGTACCGATCCCCCGTCCTTCGCGTAGCCTCCCGAACCGGAGCACGACGCCGATGAACGAGTCCCCGGTCAGCATCCCGCTCATCATCCTGCTGTTCCTCGTCTTCTTCGCCGTCCTGTGGTCCGGCATCACCGTGCTGCTCGCCTACCTGAGCGGATGGCGCGCGCTGGCGGGGCGGTTCCGCGGACCGCTGAGGGCGCCGGAAGACACGGTCGGGCTCGCGTCCGCCAGGATCTGGCGGTGGGCGCCGGTCCGCTACGGGAGCGTCCTGAACGTGTCGGCCGGGCGCGAAGGCGTGGGGCTCTCGGTCTTTCCCCTCTTCGCCCTCGTGAGCCCGCCGCTGGCGATCCCGTGGGAGGCGATGGGCGACGTCCGCGCGTGGCGGAGCTTCGGCCGGTTCCCCCGCCTCCGTTTCTCGATCGCCGACCCGGCCGTCACCGTCACGCTCCACGGCCGCGCGGCGGACCTGGTGCTGGCGCAGCTCGGGCGGTGGAGCCCGGAGCGGGCGCCGCTCGACTCCCGGTGATCGGAAGAAAGCCGATGCTGACTTCCCGCGAGCGCAAGGACTACATCCTCCGCCTCATCCGCCAGGTGGCGCAGATGATGGCGGCCATGCTGCTGCGCAAGCAGTCGGGCGACCTGGCCGGGGCGCTGGGAGAGTGCCGCGCCGCCGTCGGCGAGCTGCTGGGCCCGCTGGGCGACCTGGCCCCGCGGCTCGACTCCGAGACCGCGGCGCACATGGTGGCCGACGCCGACGTCCTCGCCGCCTGGGCCGGGGTGGTGGCAGAAGAAGCCGACGTGCACCGCCTGAGGGGCGACGGGCCCGCCGCCGCGGCCGGCGAGAAGCGCGCGCTGGAGCTGGCCCTGGAAGCGCACCTGCGCACCAGCGCCGACCGCCCCGAGCTGCTGGCTCTCCTCGCCCGCCTGCGCCCCGCCGTCGACGCCTCCACCCTCGCTCCCCGCCACCGGGAGGCGCTCGCCGGCCTCCCTCGCGATCCGATGGCGTAGGGGCGAGGCCTGCCTCGCCCGTCGGGAGCCGGCCACTCACACCGACGCGTCGGAATGCGCCGAAGGAGCCCGCGCAGGCGGGCTTTTCGCCGTTGTTGCAGCGTCTTCAGGCGCCATCAGATCCCAGGCGCCCACGAAAAGCCCGCCTCTCCTCCGAGAGACGGGGCTTCCTCATTCCGCCGCCGATGTCCTCGCCCTACTTCCTCGGCCCCACCAGCCAGCGCGCCCGCGCCGTCGCCACCACGTCCCCCACCTCGTCGCGGATGGTGGCCTCCACCTCGAGCTCGCGCTCCGCGTTGTCCTGCAGCACGGGGGCGGTCGACTCGCCGGTGAGCGTCCCCCGCGCCTTCTTGGTGAAGTCGATCGAGAGCCCCTTGAGGATCGAGCGCGCGTCCGGCGGCAGCGCGAAGTTGAGCGCCAGCCCCGACACCAACTCGGCCAGGTTCATCAGCGCGATCGCGTGCACCGAGCGCAGGTGGTTGCGCACCCTGCGGCGGTCGCGCAGCACGGCACGCGCGTAGCCGGGCTTCAGCTCCTCCACCCGCGCCCCGATGGTCCCGGTGTAGGGGACCAGCCGGCCCAGCAGGAAGCTGAACATCCGCCTGCCCCCGGGCAGGGGGCTCCACTTCTCCCACTGCCGGCGGATGGTGCCTTCGGGGCTGCTGCTGGTCGCGGTCGCCATCGCGTTCGGGTCGTCGGATCGTAATGCGGAATGCCGCTGGCGGAAGCGCGGTCACGATCCGCCGTCCAGCCGCCGATATAGGCATTCCGTGGAACTTTGTCCAGTCGCGCGGCCGCCGATCCTGCCGCGGCCGGATGCAATGGCATCGAGCCGACACGCCGCCTCCGCAATAAAACTCTTGCCAAAATACGAGCCCGAGCGCACTGTGTAGCCGACATCCCGTCGTTTCCGTGCCCCCACACGCAAACACGCCCACCCCCGAACGCGGAGAGCCGTCATGACTCCCCTCCGTCGGCGCGCGCGCGTGCGTGCGGTTTTCCCCCGCGGCGCGGCCCGCCTGGCCGCCGCCGCCCTCCTCCTTCCGCTCGCCGCCTGCTACCCGCGCAGCGAGCTGGCGACGTCTCCCCAGCCGCGGTACGAGCGCGAGCGGCCCGCCCCCGAGCGCCGCGAGCGGACGGAAGCGCCCCGCCCCGAGGCGTACGTGGCGCCGGGGGCGTCGCTCGCCATCCCCGTGCGCGGCGTCCGCCCCGAGCAGCTCGAGGACTCGTACTACGCCGCGCGCTCCGGCGGGCGGGTGCACCACGCCATCGACATCATGGCGCCGGGCGGCACCCCCGTGCTGGCGGCGGCGGACGGGACGATCCTGAAGCTGCGCCAGAGCAGCAATGGCGGCACCACCATTTACCAGCTGGACCCCGACGGGCGCACCGTCTACTACTACGCCCACCTCCAGCGCTACGCCGCCGGCCTGCGCGAAGGGCTCCCCGTTCTGCGCGGCCAGGTGATCGCCTACGTGGGCGACACGGGGAACGCCGGCGCCGGCAACTACCACCTCCACTTCTCCGTCTCCACCGTGCCGGACCCCACCCGCTGGTGGGACGGCGTGAACACCAATCCCTACCCCCTGCTCGCCGGCAGCTTCGCCTTCCGCGCCGGCCGCACCTCGATGTCCTCCGGGCAGCAGTAGAAGTGCGTGAGTGCGTGAGTGCGTGAGGCGGGCGCTGGCCGCGAGTGCGTAAACACACTCGCTGGAACCACGGAAAGCCTCGCAAACCGCGCGAGGCTTCACCCGTATCCCGCACGCGATTCCGTCGCGCGCAGCGCCGAGGCGTTCCCCTCTACCGCCGCAGCGGGGGAGGGGGCCTCCGGGGCGCCAGCCCCGGTGCGGCGTAAGGCGTGGCCGAACGGCTCCACGGCGCCATTCAGCAGCATCTACTCTCAATTCGCGCGGCGCTCGGGATTCGGTTACCTTCCCTCCGTCGACCCCGAGACGGACCTCGAATGCCGCCCCGCCCGGGTGGCCGCGCGAGCCGATGAGCGTAGCCCGGAGCCACATCCTCCCGCCCCCGCCGCCCACGCCGTTCGAGCGCCTCCTGTCGCCGTTCGGGCGCTTCATGGCAACCGAGAGCGCGGGCGGCATCGTCCTGATCGCCTGCACCCTGGCGGCCGTCTTCCTGGCCAACTCGCGGTGGGCGGGCGGCTACCACCACTTCTGGGAGACGGAGCTGGCCTTCCAGCTGGGCTCCTGGCGGCTGGCGTACCCGCTCCACCACTGGCTCAACGACGGCCTGATGGCCGTGTTCTTCTTCCTGGTGGGGCTGGAGATCAAGCGCGAGGTGCTGGTGGGCGAGCTGGCCTCGGCGCGGCGGGCGGCGCTGCCGATCGCCGGGGCGCTGGGCGGGATGCTGGTGCCGGCGGCGATCTTCATGGCGCTCAACCTGGGCGGCCCCGGCGAGCACGGCTGGGGAATCCCCATGGCCACCGACATCGCCTTCGCGCTGGGCGTCCTCTCGCTCCTGGGGCGGCGCACCCCCGCCTCGCTCAAGGTGTTCCTGGCCGCCCTCGCCATCGCCGACGACATCGGCGCCGTGCTGGTGATCGCCGTCTTCTACACGGGCTCCATCGACCTGCGGGCGCTGGGGATCGGCCTGGCGCTGCTGGCGTTGCTGGGCGTGGTGAACAAGCTGGGGGGCCGGCGCGCGTGGTTCTACCTGGTGCCGGGGCTGCTCGTCTGGCTCGCGTTCCTCAAGTCCGGGGTGCACGCCACGGTGGCCGGGGTGCTGCTGGCGATGACCATCCCCGCGCGGACGCGCATCGACAGCATCGAGTTCCTGGAGCGCGGCCGCCGGCTCCTGGACGAGTTCGACCGCGCGGGCGACGCCGACCGCAACGAGGGGGACAGCATCCTCACCAACCACGGCCAGCAGGCGGCAATCCTGGAGCTGGAGGAGACGGCCGAGGCGGCGCAGGCCCCGCTGCAGTGGATCGAGAACGGGCTGCAGCCGTGGGTGGCGTTCGGGATCATCCCCCTCTTCGCCCTCGCCAACGCGGGGGTGGAGCTGCACGGGGGGATGCTGGCCGAGCTGGGCGGCCCGGTGACGCTGGGGGTGCTGCTGGGGCTGCTCCTCGGCAAGCCGGTGGGGATCACGCTCTTCGCCTGGCTGGCGACCAGGCTTCGGCTGGCGGCGCTGCCGGGCGACGCCTCCTGGCGGGCGCTGCACGCGGTGGCGTGGCTGGGCGGCATCGGCTTCACCATGTCGCTCTTCGTCACCAACCTGGCCTTCCCCGGCCACGAGGAGCTGGTCGGCAGCGCCAAGATCGGGATCTTCGCCGCCTCGATCTTCGCGGCGCTGGTGGGGTGGCTGCTGATCCGCAGGCTCCCGCCGCGGGTGCGCGCGATGGACCACGAGGGTGCCGGGGCGGGTGAACCCGCGGCAACAACGGCGAGAAGCCTGCCTGCGCAGGCTGGTTCCGCGCGGGGGCCGGGTTTCGGTGCGGAAGGCGTGGTCCCGTAGGCCCGGGGAGCCGGGGACGTTCGGAAGGGGAAAAGGCCGAGGCCCGCCCGGCTTGCGCCTGGCGGGCCTCGCTGCCCATGCGGTCTCACCCTGCTCGGAGCTCGATCGGTTCTCAGCCGTGCCCACCCGGAGGACGCATTACACGTTGAGGTGGGGGTCGCGTCGGCATTCTCGAACGCGCCGAACTCGCCCAACAAGTACAGACCGGTTGCCCCGTTTGTTGCGGACGGCAGATTAGGAATCCATGAGGACCCACCCGCCGCCGGTCTGCCTTACGGGGCGCGGCGTCGCAGGGTTTCAACCCAGCCCCAGGCCGCGCCGAAACGTTGGACGCACGAGCGGCCCGGAAGGTTGTACCGTCCTTGAACGGAGGCTCGCGGATGGAGGAGGACCGCCGCGCCGCGCTGAAAGAGCTGCGGCGCATCCCCGGCGTGGGCCGCTCGATCGCCGAGGACCTCTGGATGCTGGGGATCCGCTCGCCGGGCGACCTGCGCGGGCGCGACCCCCAGGCGCTGTACGAGCGCCTGTGCGAGCTCCAGGGGGTGCGCATCGACCGGTGCATGCTGTACGTGCTGCGTTGCGCCGTCTACTTCGCCTCGCACGAGCGGCACGACCCCGAGCTGCTGAAGTGGTGGGCGTGGAAGAACCGAGGTGCGGGGTGGGCGGGCAAGGGCGCCGGCAGGGGCGGGTGAACCCGCGGCAACAACGGCGAAAAGCCCGCCTGCGCGGGCTCCTTCGGCGCGGAAGCCAGCTCGGCGCGAGGAAGCCGGCTCCGCACCCCGCACTTCGCACTTCGCACTGATGTTGATCGACGACTGGATGCCGGCGTACGACGTGGTGGAGCGGCACGCGACGGCCGTGGCCGCGCCGCGGGAGCGCGTGTGGACGGCCGTGCGCACGCTGGACCTGGCCCGCTCGCCGGTGGTGCGCGTCCTCTTCGCGCTGCGCTCGCTGCCGGGGCTCTTCGCGGGGCGCGGGCGGCGGCGGGCGCTGGGGGTGACGATGGACGGGCTGCTGCGGAGCGGGTTCGTGCTGCTGGACGAGCGGCCGGGCGAGGAGGTGGTGCTGGGGCTCGTCGGACGGTTCTGGCGGGCGGCGGGAGGGATCGTGCGGGTGACGCCGGCGGAGCTCCGCGCCTTCGATCGCCCCGGCTACG
Source organism: Longimicrobium sp. (assembly GCA_036389795.1). NCBI lineage: Bacteria > Pseudomonadati > Gemmatimonadota > Longimicrobiia > Longimicrobiales > Longimicrobiaceae > Longimicrobium > Longimicrobium sp. The sequence goes on along the minus strand of DASVWD010000130.1, from coordinate 8,068 downwards.
CGGTGGCGGCGTGGAACTTTACCCTGGCGGACGAGGGCGGCCGGGTGCGGCTGGCGACGGAGACGCGCGTGCGCTGCACCGACGAGGCGAGCCGGCGCCGCTTCCGCCGCTACTGGCGGCTGGTGGGGCCGTTCAGCGGGCTCATCCGCGTCGAGATGCTGCGCACGCTGCGCCGCGCGGCCGAGCGGGGGGCGGCGTGAGCGCGGGGGAGGGCGGGGGAGACCCGGCCGCGCGGGCCGCGGCGCTGGCGGAGGCGTTCCCGCCCGAGCCGGAGCGCGAGGAGTCGCGGGCCGGGTGCGAGCGCCTGCTCCCGGAGGCCGTCGAGGCGGCGGAGCGGTGCGCCGCGGCGGGCGAGGGGCTGGAGCACGCGGCGCGGCTCTTCTTCCTGGCCGGGCGCTTCGAGGTGGCGCGCGGACGCTACCAGGAGGCGCGGGGGCTGCTGGAGCGCGCGGCCGCGGCGAGGGAGCGGGCGCACGGCGCCGCCGACCCGCGGGTGGCGCTGGACCTCACCTACCTGAACGGCGCGCTGCTGCACCTGGGCGACCGCGCGGGGATGGTGCGCAACGCCGCGCGCGCGGTGGAGATCTTCACGGCGGCGCACGGCGAGCGCCACCGCACCACCGTCACCCACATCAACAACCTGGGGACCATCCTGCACCGCTCGGGCGACCCGGCAGGGGCGCGGGCGCAGTTCGAGCGCGCGCTGGCGCTCATCCCCGAGGTGTGGGGGACGCGGCACCCCTTCTTCGCCACGGTGAGCAGCAACCTGGGCGACGTGCTGGCGGAGCTGGGCGACGCGGAGGGCGCCCGCCGCCTGTACGAGCGTGCGCTGGAGGTGGACGAGGCCGCGTACGGGCCGCACTACTCCAGCGTCGCGCGGGACCTGCTCAAGCTGGGGACGCTGCTGGCCGCGCTGGAGGAGACCGAAGCCGCGCGCCCGCTGCTGGAGCGCGCCCTGGCCTTCTACGAGCCGCAGCTCGGCGCGGACCACCCGCACGTGGCGGCGCTGCGCGAGAGCGTCGCGCGGCTGGGGTGAGGCCAGGTCGCTGCACGACGGGCGGTCGGAAACCGCCCTCGACGGGTTCCGGCGCGGTGGCGGGCAGGTGCCCCCTCCCCGGCCCTCCCTGCTGCGCGGGAGAGGGAGAACAGCGCGTGGAGGCCGAGGATCGCGCGGGAGGCGGCTTTCGGACGTGGTCGGGCTCCGCCGGTCGAGGCAGACCATAGGCAGACCACGACCCTACGACGTTGGCGGTGCGGCTGGGGCGCGGTTCTGGCAAGCGGGCGGCGGCGCTCGCTTTCGTTTGGCCGCCGACCGTTCGCCTGAGGTGGGAGGATCGTGGTGACTTACGTGCGCTGGTGCCGGCTCGCCGTTCCGTTCCTGGCCTGCGCGCTCGCGGGGTGCGGGCGCAAGGCGGAGCCGATGGGCCAGGTGGAGTACGAGAAGCTGGTGCTGGAGGCCGTCGACGTGCTGGAGGCGCGGCAGGACAGCCTGGAGGAGGAGCTCGGGCTGGACAGCCTGCGCCGCGTGGAGTGGGACCAGCGCACGGGAGAGCTGGTGTTCTCGGATTCCGCGGGTAAGCGGGTGGTGGCGAAGGTGCAGTTCGTCGGCTCGCTCTCGAAGTCGGAGAAGACCTGGCTGTGGGCGTGGGCCAACCCCACGGTGGAAGACAACGTGAAGTCCGGCTCGCAGTCGGTGCGGCGCTACGGCGAGCGCTACGGCATTTCGCGGCTCACCGAGGAGAAGTGGGCGGCGGACGAGAAGGCGGGGTGGGAGATGACCGCGCTGTCCGCGCTCATCCTGAACGCGCGCGGCGCCTGGCGCACCGAGTCTCCCACGCTCTTCACCTACCTGGTGATCACCGGCATCGGCGGCGCGGCGGAGACGGCCGGGCCGCCGCCTCCGGCCCCGGTCTCGCCCGCGCCGGCACCGGCTCCCCCGCCGACGCCGCGGGACACGGGGAAGGAGCGGCCGGGCGCGGGATGGGCGCCGCCGAAGTGAGCGGGGGCGGCGGGGTGCGCGGGCGCTTCGCTCCGAGCCCCACGGGCGGGCTGCACGTGGGCAACGCGCGCACGGCGCTGCTGGCGTGGCTGCACGCGCGCGCGGCGGGCGGGCGCTTCGTGATGCGGGTGGAGGACCTGGACGCCGGCCGCGTGCGCCCGGGAGTCATGGAGGCGCAGCTCGAAGAGCTGCGCTGGCTGGGGCTGGACTGGGACGAGGGGCCGGACGCGGGCGGCCCCCACGCGCCCTACGTGCAGTCCGCGCGCGGGGAGTGGTACGAGGCGGCGCTCCGGCGGCTGGCGGAGCGCCGCCTGCTCTACGGCTGCGTCTGCTCGCGGAAGGACATCGCGGCGGCGGCCAGCGCGCCGCACATGGGGGAGGAGGGGCCGCGCTACCCGGGCACCTGCCGCGCGCGGGCGGCCGACGCGGCCGCGCCGTCGCTGCTGCGGCTGGGGGTGTCGGAGCTGGCGCTGCGGCTCGGGGTGGAGCCGGGGGAGGTGTGCTTCGATGACCTGCTGATGGGGCGCCGCTGCTACGACCCGGCGGCGGAGACGGGGGACTTCGTGGTGCGGCGGAAGGACGGCGCCGCGGCGTACCAGCTGGCCGTGGTGGTGGACGACGCGGCGATGGGGGTCACGCACGTGGTGCGCGGCGCCGACCTGCTCTCGTCCACCGCGCGGCAGCTGCTGCTCTACCGCGCGCTGGGCCTGGCCCCGCCCGCCTTCCTGCACGTGCCGCTGATGCTGGGCGAGGACGGCGAGCGGCTGGCGAAGCGCCACGGCGCGGTGTCGCTGGCGGAGCTGCGCGCGCGGGGGGTGCGGCCGGAGCGCGTGGCCGGCTGGCTGGCGGCGACGTGCGGGCTGGCGGAGGAGGGGGAGGAGGCGGCCGCGGGGGAACTGGTGGGCCGCTTCGCCGTGGAGCGGCTGCCGCGCGAGCCGACGGTGGTGACCGCGGCGATGCTGGAGCGGCTGGGCGGGGGGTGATCACAGGGCGAGACGGCGGGCTCCGGCGCCGCCACGGGGGCCCTCACCCGGCGCCGCTACCGCGTCGCCACCCTCCCAACTTCGGGAGAGGGTACTTTACGGACTCGTGCGCGAGCCTGCTCGCTGTTCCCTGTACCCTGTTCCCTGTCCCCCGCAGTTGCGTGAGGGATGCGCGCCCGGAGGGCCGGGAACCCGGCGCGCAAAAAGTACCGGAACCGGCAGAATGTGCGGAACCTGGGCGCGCCGGGGGCCCGGCGCCGTTGGGCGCGGTCGTATCGTGCCCTACGGCGCGCGCAGCCCGGCCCCGCGCAGCGGGGACACGCCCACACGCGTAGTTGAAAGCCGTTCAAGCGGTTACGGGATCGGCGGCGACTCGCGTCTTTCACGCGGATGGCGCGCCGTTGCGCGAGTATTCCGCAACGTGGCGTGGGACATTATCTTGCGTGACACTCCCTGAAAAACCTGCCGACACACGCCACCACCCCCTGCCATATTTCCAGGAGGATGCCATGAAACGCAGCGCGCTCGCCCTGCTGGGGCTGCTCGCGCTTCCCGCCGCTGCGGCCGCGCAGGACCGTCCGCTCCTCGCGAACGAGCCGCCCCCGGAGCGGCTGCCGCAGCACCGCTTCGCGCTCACCCCCTGGATCGGCATCCGCGTTCCCTTCGACGCCGGCAACGTGGTGGTGATCAGCGAGAGCGGCGACCAGTCGCGCTTCGAGTCGCAGCGCGGCGGGGGCGGGATGGCGGGGCTGAACGCCGAGCTGCGGCTGCGCGGCCCCTGGAGCCTGGTGGTGGGCGGCGCCTACTCGGCCGCGGAGCAGGACGAGATCACCGTCTTCCACACCGACGAGTCCACCGAGATCTTCGACACCGACGGTCCGGCCATGTGGTTCGCCAAGGCGGGCGTGTCGGTGCGGCTCCCCGACCCGATCCCCGACAACCGGCGCTTCCACCCCTCGGCGTTCATCACCGTGGCGCCCACCATGGTGTGGCTGGACTGGAACGGCGACGACGAGGTGCTCGACCGCACCTCGAGCCACTTCGCGCTCAACCTGGCCGCCGACGCGGTCACCCGCATCGGACGCAGCGAGCGGTGGGCGCTGTCGCTGGGGTTCGAGGACTTCATGACCTTCTGGAACACCGACGACCTGCGCGTGCGCGACACGGCCGTGGGCGAGGTGATCGTGGGCGAGCCGGTGGTGATCGACTACGACTACAGCTCGTCGAACGTGTTCGTCCTGCGCTTCGGCGTCTCCTACCGGCACTGAGCCTTTCGGTCGCGCTCGGCCGATCGGATGAAGCAGAGGGCGCCGCTCCCAACCCGGGGGCGGCGCCCTTTCTCATGCGAGATCCAGGGGAAAAGACCAGGTCTCACGCAGAGTCAGCAGAGTCAGCAGAGGAGAACGGCAACGGCATTGACTCACACGGAAGCACAGAGACACAGAGAAACAGATCAAGAGTCCGCCTCCCGCGTGGAAGGCCGCCCTGCGACCTCCCACGGAACGGGGGAGGTGCGAGCCCCAGCGAGCCGGAGGGGCCTCCTACCCGCCGAGCCGCGCCACCCACTTCTCGGCGGCCTCGCCGACCTCGTCGAGGACCTCGGCGTCGGTCCTGCCGGACTTCTTGAGCACGTGGAAGCTGTGGTCGGCTCCCTCCAGCCAGTGCATGGTCCAGTCGGTCGTCACCCCCTCCAGCACCCGCTCCATCAGGTCGCGCCGGCACAGGTCGTCGCGGGTGCCGTTGAAGCAGAGGACGGGGACGCGGATGGCCGGCAGGTGCGCGTCGCGGAGCTGCTCGGGGCGGCCGGCGGGGTGGAGGGGGTAGGCGAGCAGGAGGAGACCGTCGCACGCGAAGCCGTCGGCGGCGAGCATCGAGGCCGCCCGCCCGCCCATCGACCGCCCGCCGATGACCAGCACGTCCGGCCGCAGCTCTTCCCGGGCGCGCGACACGACGGCGGACACGGTGTCCTTGAGCAGCGGCATCGGGTCGGGGCGCCCCGAGCCCTTTTCCTTGTAGAGGAAGTTGAAGCGGACCAGGTGGAGCCCTCGCGAGCGGAGGGTTTTCGCGACCGCCAGCATGCCGCGGTCGTTCATGCTGCCGCCCGCGCCGTGCGCGCAGACGAAGACGACGCGCGGGCCCTCCGCTTCGGCCGGGTCGTACGCCGCGGTGGTCTCCGCGCCGCCGACCGGGACCCGCCAGGTGACGCTCTCGGGATTCGCCACGATCTCTTCCGCGTGAAAGGGGTGCGACCGCTCTGCCCTGGCGCGCCTTCCGCTCCGCTGCCTCGTCAGGCGGCTCGCGAGGCGGGGCGGGGGACCGTGAGCAGCCGTGAAGCGAGATAAAGAGCGAGCACCAGGAGCACCGGCGCCGTCGCGAGTCCCGGCGTGTAGCCGCCCTGGCGCAGCGACCAGAAGGGGTGCCCCACGCCGTTGATCGTCTCGATGGCGATCCAGAGCCACGCGAGCGGCACGGCGGACGGCCACTCGCGGCGCACGGGCCACAGCAGGCACCAGGCGCCGAAAGCCACGAGCGCCACGTTGAACACGATGAACCCCAGCTCGCGGTCCCGCGAGATCAGCCCCGCCACGAAGCCGGCCGGCGGAAACGACTCCCAGAGGCGGCCGAGGTACTCCTCGACCGAATGGGCGGCCTGGGCGAGGACGAGCGCGCCGAACGCCAGTCTGACCCGGGACATTCGCTCGCTCTCCGCCTGAGGCTCCGATTTCGCTAGGCGCGCGCGGCGACGAACTCCAGCGCTTCGCGGGCGAGCGGGAGCCATTCTTCCTTCGCAGCCGGATCGAGGCTCAGCCATTCCTTCATCACGCGGCCGTGCCCGGGGTCGAAGCGCTCGCCGCTCCCGGCCGCGACCAGCGCGTCGACGCGGTGCCGGGGCAGCTTCACCACCAGCCGGCCCTGGGCGAGCATGGCGAAGATCTTCCCGCCGGTCTTCAGGCCCGTGTCGCCGAACTTCCGGCTCGGGGCGGCGGGATCCGCGGGCGCCGTGACGCCGGGCGTGTCCCGCAGCGCCTCGACAAGGGCGGCGTAGCGATCTTCCGGAGCGGACGAAGCGCTCATCGAAGGAGCTCCCCCCTCAGGCCGAGGGCGGACCGAGCCGCCCACCGGTCTCGCTGCCCGGGCCCAGTGTCCGCTCCGCGGCCCGAAGCGCGACGGTGGAGGCGAGATCCAGGGCGGCCGGAACGTCGCCGCGCCCCAGCTGGAGCGCGAGCGTTCCGCCGCGGGCGCCCGGCACCGCCTCGAGCAGCCGCAGGTCGCGCACGCGCAGCAGCACGCGGGCGGAGCGGAGCCAGCGGCGGCGCACGTCGAGGGCCTCCACGCCCTCCAGGGGCACCCGCAGCTCCTGTACGCCCGAGTCGTACGCCACGGCCCTGTCCCGCACCCGGTACTGCAGCACCAGCGCGTCGTCTTCCAGGCCGAGCAGCCCTTCCACCTCGGCGAGCGGCAGGAGCCTGGACGTGCCGGCCGCGTCGGTGTGCACGCCGGCCGCGCCAGGCACCGTGAAGCGGAGCCGCGGCTGGTCTTCGCTCATGAGGGACGGGGCTCGCGTGAGTTTCGGGCGTTCCGTGCGCGGTATGATAGAGAATCCGGCCCCGGTCCGCGACCCGGGCGATCTCTCGCGCCAGGAGCGGTCCACCAGCGGGGGCGAGTAGATCCCTCGGGTCGCTACCGCTCCCCTCGACATGACATCGATCGATGCGGTGCGATCGGCCGTTCCTCGGCCGGATCAGCCTCACCGTTCGATCACGCGCTGGTAGCCGGCCGCGAACGCCACCGCCACCAGCGCGATCAGCAGCACGCCGTAGGCCGCACTTCCGTAACTCTTCCTCTAGTCATCGTTGAAGTCGTTGGGTCGCCAGCCTCCAAGGTATCGGTCCACAAGGCTTAGTAACTCGTCCTCGCCCTCAGGATGGATTTCTTTGAGCCGATTGACCCGTTGACTGAGTTGTTCGGGGCCACCAAAGATCTCGCTCAGTGCATCCCATTGGAGTTGCGTTGAGCGACGTATAGCTCGGCTGTCCATACTTTGGCTTCTTACCTCGCCGCGTGCGGCTCGCAGAATTGCGAGCGTGAGTTCGGGGGTCTCCGGAATTTCGAACGGGGGCTCATCAGCAGCCAGGTCTCGTTTCACTGAAAAAAGCAGGCGTAGGAGATCGCCTTCGCGCTCCAAATCCGATGGCGATGTAGCGCGGACTTCAGACCGCCAACTCTTCTCGAACTCGACGGCTGCCGCTTCAGAGACGAGCTTGTGTCCGACACCTTCCCTATATCCCACTTGATTGATCAGTTCCAGCTTCGCGGAAAGCGATGTGAGTTCGGGTAGAATCGCCCTAACTGCCCTTTCTACGTTATCGGGATCGCCAAGCGAGCGTAGGAGACGATAGGTGACGCGAGCAACGACAAGTCGCGCCTCCAACTCAAACATCCCGCGGGGTCGCTCAGGGAGGTTAGATCGGAGGTTTAGAAGTACAATCGTTCCAGGTACGACGTGTTCGCTGGCAAATTCGCTTTCGAACGTTTCGAGCGAGGCAATGACATCTTCCAGTCGTCCGATGTCCAAGGAACGCAGGTAGCTGTCGAACGCAGCTTGGTCGGCCATAAGATGAAAGGCCTTCTCAGCATCAGTGAAGGCCCGTAAGCCCTCTCCTGTTATTCGCTCACAGTACAGCCTCAGGATGTCCTCGTGAGCGACTCGACGTTCTCGAAGCCATCGCCCCTTCCACTCCGCTCCATAATGGCTGCCCCCGATGTACCGCTCAGCCGCTGGGAAGAGTCGCTTAATCATGGAACGCACTATTTCTGAATGAGGGCCACCCACTTCGACCAGGGATTCGACTGAGGCTTTTAGGTGCTCTGGGTCCGAACCGCTACCGTACCAACTGTCTGGAGCTGTCGTAAGTCCCTCAACGGTGCTGTGGAGTTGGTTATATCCTCGGTTATTCACGAAGCTCGGGACATTCGCCGTGCGGCTTTGCGGTCGCTGTCGGAGAGGGCCGTCGGGCGAGAGGTGTGTCTCAGGAGCACGACGCCCCTTTCCCCACGGGTGACCGGGAGGAGGCTCGGCGTCTCA
>DASVWD010000129.1 GCA_036389795.1 Longimicrobium sp. | reverse complement strand
AGATGCAGTTCGTCACCTCGGAGTTGTCGGGGCTCTTTGCGGCGTTCGCACCTCTATTCACCCAGCCGACCTTTCAGCACGCGCTGCGCTTGCTGGAAGGCGCGATCCTGACCGTCGGCCGCAGGACGGTCGCGAGCGTACTCCGCTCCGTAGGCCTGCAGGATACCCCTCGGTTCCAGAACTACCATCGCGTGCTGTCGCGCGCTCGGTGGAGCTGTCGGCAGGCTGGCAAGATCCTGCTCCTTCGCCTCCTGAACGCTTTCGTCCCCGAGGGGCCGTTGGTCTTCGGGCTCGACGATACCATCGAGCGTCGCTGGGGGCCGAAGATCAAGGCGCGGGGCATCTACCGCGACCCGGTGCGCTCCAGCCGGAAGCACTTCGTCAAGACCAGTGGATTGCGCTGGGTCAGCCTGATGCTGCTGACGGAGATCCCCTGGGCACAGCGGATCTGGGCCCTTCCCGTCCTGACGGTGCTCGCGCCCTCGGAGCGCTTCTCGCAACAGGCCGGCCGGCGGCACAAGTCGATCGTGGACTGGGCCCGGCAGATGATCCTCCAGCTCCGTCGCTGGCTCCCCGACCGTGCGCTGATCGTCGTCATGGACTGCGCCTACGCCGGCCAGGTGCTCTTGGATCGGCTGATTCGCGCGGGAGTCACGGTCGTCGCGCAGATCCGCCTGGACAGCGCGCTCTACGCTCCCCCGCCGCCGCGCAAACCCGGCCAGCGAGGTCGCGCGCGCAAAATCGGCGAGCGGCTTCCCAAGCTCAGCGAGCGGCTCCTCGATCCCGCCACCTCCTGGCAGCGCACCCGAGTCTGCTTCTGGTACGGCGGCTCCGACGTGGAGGTGGAGTTCGCCACCGGCATCGCCATCTGGTACTACAGCGGCCACCCCGCCGTCCCGATCCGCTGGGTCCTGGTGCGTGACCCGCTGGGCAGGTTCGAGTCGCGCGCCTTCGCTTCGACTGACCTCGACATGGACCCGCTCACGATCCTGCGTCACTACGTCAGCCGCTGGTCGGTCGAGGTGACTTTCGAGGAGGCCCGCCGTCACTTGGGCGTCGAGTCGCAGCGCCAGTGGTCCGACCTCGCCATCGCCCGCACCACCCCGTGCCTGCTCGGGCTCTTCTCCCTCGTCACCTTGCTCGCCGACCGGCTGCACCAGAAGGGTCTTCTTCAGGTTCGGCAGGCGGCCTGGTACGAGAAGGCCCTCCCCACCTTCAGCGACGCTCTGGCCTCGGTGCGGCGTCATCTCTGGTCGTGTGCGAATATGTGGCACTCGCGATTCAGCGACGACTACGACCTAATTCCAGACCCGCTTTTCCAACGCCTTACTGATGCTTTGGCCTACGCCGCGTGAAAGGGCCAAAGTCGAGCTGAGGGCGCGTGCCCCGACCCTGCCCCCGGACGGGAGCTCGCGCGCCCGAAGGATCTGCGGACAGGGACCGCACGTCAGCCAGGCTCACGCTCGAGCGCCGCCCGCAGATCCTTCGTCGCCGCCCTGATATCCGTCACTCCGCTGGTTTCGTGCGGGCGGCTCCTCAGGATGACAGCGTTTTCTTCACCCGATTCTCGATGCCCTCACAGTCAAGGGCGCCAGGGCTCGGGCTCGACGCAGGGGGCGTCGCCCGCGAGCGCGGCGGGGCGCTCCTCCAGCACGTGGATGGCCTCGCGGTAGCCGTGCAGCGTGCCGACGTCGACGTACGCCTCGCCGGCGGCGACGCCGCGCGCCTCGCCGCCCCGCTCCAGCCAGGCGTTGACCAGGGTGCCGATGTACTCGTCGCGCCGCCCGCGCTCCTCCCACAGGGCGTGCAGCTCGGCGAGCGTCCGCGCGGGGAGCTTGAAGGCGCCCCAGATCCAGCTCGATGCCGCGCCGGGCTGCTTCACCTGGATCTCGCGCACCCGCCCCTCGCCGTCGGTCACCACGGCGTCGAAGAACTCGGGGCGGTCGACGGGGAAGAGGAGGAAGGTGAAGGCGCCGTCCGGGAGCGCGGCGAAGCCGTCCTCGGGGAACCAGAGGGTGTCGGGGAGGCCCACCAGCACGTCCTCGCCGGGCGCCAGGAACGGCAGGGCGCGGAAGATGGAGTCGCAGAGGCCGGCGGGCCTGGGCTGCACCACGTAGCAGAGGTGCGCGCCGCCCACTTCGCCGCCGTAGTAGCCCAGGATGTCGCTCTTCCCGGGCGAGATCACGAAGCAGACCTTGTCCGCCCCGCCGCGCACCATGCGCTCCACCAGGTACTCGCTGACGGCGCGCGGGCGCTCGACCCCGTCGTCGTCGCAGCGGCTCCCCACCGGGAGCAGCTCCTTGCTGAACGCGAGGGGCTGGATGCGCGTCCCCGCGCCCGCCGCCGGCACGATCCCCCACATCCTCACACCTCCATCGCCAGCTCGTTCTCCTCGGCCCCTTCCCCGCCCCACGCCGACTCCCCGCCGCCGCCGCCGATCGCCGACTCCAGCGCCTCCTCCAGCTCCACCGCCCGCCGCTCGGAGGTGTGCTCGGCCAGCGTCCGCTCGCGCGCGGCCCGGGCCACGCGCTCCAGCCGCTCGCGCGGGGCGGAGATCGCCGCGATCGCCTCTTCCGTCGTCCCGGCGACCAGGACCTCTTCGCCGGGGGTGAAGAAGGTCTCCAGCCCCTCCCAGGCATCGGTGAGGATCGGCACGCCGCAGGCGGACGCCTCGAAGAGCCGCCCGGAGGGGCAGAAGCCCATCTCCGCCATCGCGCGGCGCGTGACGTTCAGCGTCAGGGCCGACGAGCAGAGGAACGCCGGGTGCTCGGCCGGCGGCAGGTGGCGGCGGAAGCAGAGATTGGGCGTCCAGGGGAAGTCGTCGGGGTACTGCGCGCCCGCCATCAGGAAGAGGCGCCCGGGCATGCGCCGCGCGGGCTCCACGAAGAGCGCCTCCAGCGCGGCCTGCCGGTCGGCGGCGTAGGTGCCCAGGTAGCTCAGGTCGGCACGGCGCGGCTCCAGCGGCGCCGCGGGGCGGTGCACCTCGGGGTCGACGTGCCCGTAGAGCGGCGCCACGCGGCGGGCGCCGAGCCGGGTCCGGAGCTCGTCGAGCGCGCGCCCGCCGGTGTAGCTCAGCACCAGGTCGAAGCCGCCCAGCCCGTCGGGCGGGAGGTAGGCGACGGGCCTGCCCGTGCGCAGCGAGTCGAGGGTGACGGGCGTGTCGAGGTCGTAGAAGACGCGCGCCTGCGCCTGCGACTCCAGCACCAGGGCGCAGGCGGCGGGGCCGTCGTGGCAGTACGAGGTGACCATGGCCACGTCGGCGTCGGCCAGGTGGCGGCGCGCGTGGGGGAGGACCTGCTCCCAGTTCGGGTACAGCACCAGCTCGCCGCCGGGGATCTCCCACAGGTCGCGCGCCCCGGCGTAGTACGGCACGTCGCGCTCGAAGAAGACGACCGTGTGGCCGCGGCGGACCAGCGCGCGGGTGAGGCCCCGCCAGAGGGTGGCGTGGCCGTTCCCCCACGAGGAGCTGATGGTGAGGCCGAAGACGACGAGCTTCATGCGGCCGGAACCGGCTTCCGGCCGGCGCGCGGGGTCGGGAGAAGGGGTCGCGTCATGGGTCGGGAGACGGGTGGACGGCCGGTGTTCAGCGCGTCCACTATGGATGCAGAAGCCGCGCCAGCACAGCATCTTCTACGTTGATGCTGCTGCGTTCTGCGACCGGGTGCACGTGACGCCGGAGCGCGTGCACGTGGCCGGGGCGGCGCGCGTGCGCCGGTCGGTCGCCGTGCGCGTCTAGCCGAGTCGGTAGACCACCTCGTCCACCTCCTCGCCACGCGCGTTGGCGAACCCCCTGTCCTCGCCGCAGGCGACGAAGCCGCACTTCTCCAGCACCCGGATGGAGGCGGCGTTGTCCTTCACCACGCGCGCGTAGAGCGGGCGCTTCCCGTACCGCTCCAGGAAGCGCGAGAGGCCCCGGGTCGCGATCCCCTTTCCCCAGTGCTCCTCCCCGATCCAGTACGTCACCTCGGGCTCGCCGTCGCGCTCGAAGCCCCCGATCATCCCCACGACCTGCCCGTCGAGGAGCACCGTCATGGGGAGGGTGGTGTCGCTGGCGATGATCTTCTTCCAGCGCGCGAGGTAGGCCTCGCGGTCCTCCGAGTCCTTCGGCGTGAAGGCCGCCATGTGGCGAGCGGCGGGCTGGAGCTGGTATTCGAAGAGTACCGGGAGATCGTCCTCCGTCATCTCCCGCAGGACGAGCGCGTCGCTCACGTCACACCCATACCTGAAAGCCGTTGCGGGGCTTCGCCGGCGCCGCCGGCAGGGAGCCGGGCGCAATCTACACTCCGGCCCCCCGCCGGCGCACCCCGCGGACTGTCGCAGCCGCCCGCGCCGGTCCGGCGCCTGCGTTCGGTGGCGGCAACAACGGCGAAAAGCCCGCCGGCGCGGGCTCCTTCGGCGCGGGGCGGGCTTCGCCGCGAGTGGCGGGCGTTGGGCCGCGGAAGGCCGGCTCAGGCGGCGTCCGAAGCCTCGTCGTTTCCGCGGAGCCGCATCAGCTCGCGCAGGGCGAGGGCGAACCAGGGGGTGAAGGCGTCGGGGGACGACTCCGCCTCGGCGAGGGCGGCGGCGGGAGAGATCCAGCGCCACTCGGAGGCTTCGGCGGGGTCGGGCGCGGGATCGGCGTCGTGGCGGCCGATGAAGACGTGGTCGTACTCGTGCTCCAGCAGCCCGCCGCCGACCTCGGCGCGGTAGACGAAGCCGCCGAGCCGCGTGAGCTCGCAGTCGATGCCCATCTCCTCGCGCAGGCGGCGGCGCGCGGCCGCGGCGACGGGCTCGCCGGGGCGCGGGTGGCCGCAGCAGGTGTTCGTCCATCGCCCGGGCGAGTGGTACTTCCCCGCGGCGCGGCGCTGCAGCAGCAGTTCGCCCCGCGAGCTCAGGACGAAGACGCTGAACGCGCGGTGCAGCACGCCCGTCCTGTGCGCCTCCAGCTTCTCCGCCAGCCCCACCTCGCGGTCCTGCTCGTCGACCAGCACCACCGTCTCCCGCGCGTCGTCCATCACGAGCACAGTTCCTTTCGAATGAGCGTGCCGCCTGGCATCGTGCCGAGACTTGACCGGGCGAATGAATTCGCTGCAACAACCACACGAAGTCCGCCTTCGCGGACTACCGGCTTTCGCGCATCCGCGGGGCCGGTGCGCGCATCCGGCTGCCCGGAACGTCGTGCTTCGCCGGGTTTCGGGCGACCAGCCGGCCCTTCCACCGCGCCGTGCCCCGCGCGTGCCCGAGCGCCGACTCCAGCGCGATCCCGACCGCCAGCAGCGCGCCGGCCGGGTGCAGCAGCGCCGCCGCCCAGCCGTGGCGGAAGAGCAGCGCGCCGGCGACGCGGACCGCGGCCAGCAGGGCCAGCGAGGCGAGGGCGAGCGGCGTCCCCCGCGGAGCGGCGAGGGATACACCGCCGCGAGGGAAAAGACGCCGATCCCCGCCGCGAAGGCAAGCGGACGTCCCCCCAGCAGTGCGTAGAGGTTCTTCCCGAAGCCGGCGCGCACCTGGCGCAGGCCGGCGTACATGCGCACGGCGAGGTCTGCCGCGGCGACGGCGGCCACTAGGTGGAAGCCGCTCCGCTTCACCAATCTCCCGAGCGCGACGTCTTCCAGCACGTCGGCGCGGACGGCGGCGTGGCCGCCGGTGCGCTCGTACGTCTCGCGGGTGAAGGCCAGCCACTGCCCGTTCGCCATCGACAGCGAGGGCGCGGCGGTGCGCGGCACCAGCGGCAGCGGGAGCGTCGCCAGCACGGGGAGCTGCGCGACGAGGGGACCACGGCGCGCTCGCCCCAGCTCCCGAGGCGGTGGCGCGGGATCGCGGTGGCTGCGCCCGCGCCGTACCTCTCCAGCAGCGCCACCGTCCGCCGCACCGCGTCCCGCCCCGCCGCGACGTCCGCGTCGCAGAAGAGGAGCACGCCGCCCTGGGCGTGGCGGGCGAGCTGGTCGCACGCCCAGCTCTTCCCCAGCCAGCCCTCCGGGAGCGGCTCCCCGCGCACCAGCCGCAGCCGCTCCGGCGCCCCGCGCGCGAACCGCTCGACGACGGCCGCGGTGCCGTCTTCCGAGCCGTCGATCCTGGTGTGGGCGGCGCCGGTGCTCGCGATCCTCTACCTCTGGGTCGTCGACGCCGTCGCCATCCGGCTCGGCGTCTAGCGCATCTCCGGGGAGCTGAGCACGGGTGTCGAGGTCGCGGGGCTGCCGGTGGAGGAGATGGTCTTCTTTCTGGTCACCAACTTCCTGGTGGTGCAGGGCCTGATCGCCCTCCTCCACCCGCCCGGCGAGGCGGCGGCGCGCGCTCCGGGCCGCGCGGCGCCCGGAGGCGGCCCGGCAACAAGGAGGCTTCCTGGCAGCGCGTGATGGAAATCGAACGGAGGCGGGGAGCCGTCGCGGCTCCCCGCCTCCTTGCCCGCGGACCCGGGAGCGGGTCGACAGCCACAGCGGTCCGGTCCCGGTCCAGCCTACCGGATGCGCAGTGGCCCGACGTACGTGGTGCCGTGCTCGATGGCGTAGCTGAACCAGTACTCCCCGTTGGAGTAGGGGAGCGTCCAGAAGTTGGCGTACACGTGATAGTAGCCGGGCGCCAAGTCCCACGTGCTGAACGCCTCGTCTTCGTGGTGGACCACGCAGTTGTCGTGGGAGTGGTGGGTCAGGTGCGTCTTCACCAGCTGGCCGGCCGCGTTGTAGACGTGGAAGTTGATCTTGGTGCTCTTGGGCACCACGCCGGTCATGTACAGGATGGTCCCCCGCACCACGTCGTTGCTGAATCCCCAGCGCGCGTGCGGCTTCTGCTTGCACGTATACGATTCGCCCGTCTTTCCGGAGTACTCCACCGGCACGATGACCCCCCCGATCGGCGGGGGCGGGTTGAACGGCTCGGTGGTGGTGCCGCCGGTGCCGCCACCGCCGTAATCGCCACCGCCACCGCCGTAATCGCCGCCGCCGCCTTCGTCGATCATGGGCTCCGCCATCAGCGCGCGCGGGGTAGTGTCGCCGCTGTCCGTCGGGGCGACGGCGTCGCCGCACGCGGCCGCGAGCACGGCCAGGGCGACTGCGGCCAGGCCGAACCGGATGGAACGAATCTGCATGGAGACCTTCCAGGAGAGGGGGCGTCCGATATAAAATCGGACAGGAAATGAGGTCGCCCGTACAATACGACAAATGTTTCGTGAGCTCAACCCGCTTCCCCCCGAACCGCTTTGCTGCTATACTTCGGCTTCCCTGCGCCGCCTCCTTTCCCCGGGCGGAAACACGTGAATACCTGGTCCGTCCCTGTTTCCGCTTCGATAAAGACTAAAATCGCACGCGCGATCCCGGCGGTGCGGAGGCGCCGGTGGTCCCTGGGCGTGGATCGGGAGGGGAGCGGGGCCCCTACCCCGGCAGCTCGCAGGTGAGGCGGGCGAGGGTGCCGGGCTTGTTCTTCCTGCCGCCCTCGCTGGTGAGGTAGACCGTGCCGTCCGCGCCGAAGCCCACGCCCTCGCCCTGCGCCTCGTTCAGCCCGCGCAGGTCGATGCGCAGCGGCTGGGCGGCGGTCCCGGCCACGAACTCCCGGGCCGGGTAGATCGAGATCGTCTCCAGCGTGCGCAGCGCCACCCACCGCCCGTCCGCCGACGCGCTCGCGCCGGTGATCCGCTCCCGGCGCTTCATCTGGCTGTCCTGGAGGTCCCGCACCTTCTCCAGCCGCGCGGTGGCGCCGGGCCGCAGCGGCTGCGGGAAGCGGTAGAGCGCGATGGGACCGGTCTCGCCCTTGGTGACCACGTACACGCCCCCGTCGGGGAGAACGAAGAGCGCCTCGGCGTCGTGCGCGCCGTCGGGATACGTGGCGTGGAGCGCCTCCGCGCGGGCCGTCTGGGGGTCCGCCGGCGCGGGCTCGGCCACGCGGTACACGGTGATGCGCTGCCGCTCGGCCTTGTTGTCGCCGATGTCGGCCACGTACAGGCAGCTCCCCGCCGGGCACGGGCCCGCCGCCACGTCCTCCCAGTCCTCCACCGACGCGCCGTCGACCCGCACCCGGCCGCGCGCGGACCCGTCCGTCCCCACCGCCAGGAGGAGCGGGTCGCCGGAGTCGTTGTGCGTCCACAGCACGCCCGCGGTGCGCCGCCCGGCCGCCACCCCGCTCGCCTCGGCCGCGTCGGCGGGGAGCGGCACGGGCGCGGCGGCCACGCGGCACACGCCGGAAGCTTGCGCCGCCGCGACGGGGGGCGGGGGCGCGGGGGCATCCTTCGCGCCGGCGTCCTTCGCCTCGCCGTCCAGCCGCGCCGCCGCCGCGCTCTCGGGCCCGCGGCCGTGGAAGAGGTACTGCACCAGGGCCGCCGCCCCCCCGAGCACCACGAGGATGGCGCCCATCAGGAAGGCGGAGCGAAGCAGCGGGAGATGACCGGGCACGGGATTCCTCCGGATCGGGAGATGGCGCGGCGGACGGCTGTGCAGCCGCCGTGCCGCAGTCTGCGGCGGCCTACGGCAGCAGCGGGCTCGGACCGTGGTTGATCGGGATGCGGTGGGGACCGTTGCGGGCGGTGAGCCGCCCGTGCTGGCTCTCGATGTACAGCATCAGGGTGGGCTCGCCCTCCTGGGCCGCGGAGGGCGCCAGGATCGCGCGGTGCCCCAGCCGGAACGCGTTCCAGGCGACCCGGCGGCACGCCGCGAGGTCGGCGCGCCCGTCGCCGGTCAGCTGCTCCAGGGTGACTCCGAAGGCGGCGCGGACGCGCGGGCGGGTGAGGTCGAGCACGGGCTCGACCCGGACGTCGATCGACACCAGGTCGCGCGGCGCCAGCACCCCCGGCGCCACGTCGAAGGCGTTGGCCAGGAAGTGCTTGCGGTACTCCGCGAGAGCGCCTGCCGGGGTGAGGGCGGTGTAGAGGCACGTGAGACGGGGCCGCTGGGTGTTCCAACGGCCCCGTGCGAGCTGCATCCATTGCAGGTGGAGGGGCTCGGCGCCTTTCGGCACGTGGCGCCAGACCCTCCGGGAGATCTTCACGTGAAGGCCCCGGCCTGGAAGGTGGCCAGGATCTCCAGCACGCGGCCCACGCGGCCGGCGCGGATGTACGAGATCGGGGTGCGGCCCCTGAGCGCCGGCACCGAGCTGCGCAGCCAGGTGCTGGCGGCCTCCTCGTCGCGGAACACCTCGCGCAGCAGGTGCCGCAGCTCGCGGAGGTCCTCCATCCGCTTGCGGTGCCGTGGCGACGCCAGGCTCTGGCGCGCCTTCCAGCGCAGCACGGTGCGCTCGTGGGCCTGCAGCGCGGCGCCGATCTCGCGATAGTTGAGCCCGAGCTCGTCGTGAGCCCAGTCGATCGTCTCCTCGGTGGCCCGCATCTCCATCAGCGCGACGCTCATCGTCCCTCCTCGCAATAGTTCATCTTCCAGTCTACCGCACCACCGATGCCACGTCAACCGTCATGCCGGATGCCATGATGTAAGTGATCATGAATAGCAATCTTATGATGTGTTATCCTCACAACGTTATCCCGATGACCCGGAAGGAGCCGGGCACCGGCTGCGATCCGGCCGGAGAACGATTCACCGACCCCTTTGCCGAGGCCGCTCCGGCGTGCTCCTTGCGGCCCGGCTCCTCCCGTCGACGGAACCACAGCAGGAGGGAACGATGGCCGAACAGGAACGGAACGGGCAGCCGCGGGAAGACCAGGACACCGAGCGGTACTCCAGCACCGAGACCCGCGACGGTCGCGAGGGCTTCACCGGCGGCGAGGACCTGTCGGGGCGCGAGGACTTCGCCGGGCGGCCGAACGTGACCGAGGAGCGCCAGCTGCACGCGCTCGACCCCGAGGACGACGAGCAGCAGGCGCGCGACCCGGCGCCCTGAGACCGCCTCGCGCGGACGAAGCCCCGCCCGGCGGCCGCCCGGCGGGGCTTCGCCGCCGGGAGCGGGCGATCCCGCGCATCCGCCGGCTGTCCCCTGTCCCCTGCAGTTCCGCGCCTTCCGCTACCGCGGTTTTCGCTTTACCTTACGGCTCCTTCCCGGCCCGTCCCACCGCCGCTTCATCCACGCACTCCCATGAACACGAGCATCCCCCTCAGCGCCCGCCTGCGCTACCGCTTCGACAACCTGATGGCGAGGGGCCCCGTCGCGTTGATCGCGTGGCTCTTCCTGCTCTCGACCCTGCTGATCGCGGCGGTCTCGCTGGTGGTGGTCGCCACCGGGATGGACGCCAACCTGGGCGACGAGCACCGCGGGTTCCTCAACGTGGCCTGGGCGGGGCTCATGCGCACCCTCGACGCCGGCACCATGGGGGGCGACGAGGGGAGCTGGCCGTTCCTGCTGGCCATGCTCTTCGTGACGCTGGGCGGGATCTTCGTGGTCAGCATCCTGATCGGCGTGCTGACCACCGGGATCGAGGCCAAGCTCGACGAGCTGCGCAAGGGGCGCTCGTTCGTGGCCGAGCACGGCCACACGGTGATCCTGGGGTGGTCGACGCAGATCTTCACCGTGGTGTCGGAGCTGGTGCTGGCCAACGAGAACCAGCGGCGCGCCTGCGTGGCCGTGCTGTCCGAGAAGGACACGGTGGAGATGCTGGACGAGCTGCAGGCCCGCATCCCCAACACCCGCACCACGCGCGTGGTCTGCCGCACGGGAACGCCGATCGACCCGGCCGACCTGGCGATCGTGAACCCGCAGGGGGCGCGCTCCATCATCATCCTGGCGCCCGAGACCGACGACCCCGACGCCTACGTGATCAAGGCGATCCTGGCGCTCACCAACAACCCCGACCGCCGCCCCGAGCCGTACCACATCGTGGCCGTGATCCGCGACCGCAAGAACTTCGAGGTGGCGCGGATGGTGGGCAGGGACGAGGTGGAGCTGGTACTGGCCGAGGAGTTGATCGCGCGGGTGACGGCGCAGACCTGCCGCCAGTCGGGGCTCTCCGTGGCCTACACCGAGCTGCTGGACTACGGGGGCGACGAGATCTACTTCAAGGAAGAGCCCGCGCTGGCCGGGAAGACCTTCGCCGAGGCGCTGGTGGCGTACGAGGACTCGGCGGTGATCGGGGTGCGCTTCGCCGACGGGCGCATCCAGCTCAACCCGCCGATGGAGACGCGCCTGGAGAGGGGCGACAAGGTGATCGCGGTCTCGGCCGACGACGACACCATCCGGCTCTCGGGGAAGACGGACGTGCGCGTGGACGAGGCGGCGATCCGCTCCCCCCAGCCGCGGACGGCGGCGCCCGAGCGCACGCTGGTCCTGGGGTGGAACGAGCGCGCGGGCGACATCATCGGCGAGCTGGACAGCTACGTGGGGCCGGGCTCCACCGTGCTGGTGGTGGCCGACCGCGAGGCGGTCCCCGGGGCGCCGCCGAGCTCGCACGTGCTGGGCGAGCGGGAGTTCAGGAACCTGGCGGTCTACTTCCGCCGCGGCGACACCACCGACCGCCGCACGCTGGACGGACTGGGGGTGGAGCAGTACGACCACATCATCGTGCTGGCCTCGACGAGCCCCAACGGCAACGGCCACCCGGCGGCGATCGACCCGCAGCAGGCCGACGCGCGCACGCTGATCACGCTGCTGCACCTGCGCGACATCGCCGACCGCGCCGGCAAGGACCTCTCCATCGTCAGCGAGATGCTGGACGTGCGCAACCGCGAGCTGGCGCAGGTGACGCGCGCGGACGACTTCATCGTGAGCGACCGGCTGATCAGCCTGATGCTCTCGCAGATCTCCGAGAACAAGGAGCTGGCGGCAGTCTTCCAGGACCTGTTCGACCCCGAGGGCGCGGAGATCTACCTGAAGCCGGTGACGGACTACGTGGAGCCGAAGCGGGAGGTCGACTTCTACACGGTGATCGAGTCGGCGCGGCGGCAGGGGCAGGTGGCGATGGGGTACCGCGTCGAGGCCGAGTGCTTCGACCCGGCGAAGTCGTACGGCGTCCACCTCAACCCCAGGAAGTCGCTGCCCGTCACCTTCGCCCCCGAGGACCGCATCATCGTGCTGGCGGAGGACTGAACGACGAGTGCGAAGTGCTGAGTGCGGAAGTGTTTTAGTCCTTAGTCCTTAGTCCTTAGTCCTTAGTCCTTAGTCCTTAGTCCTTAGTGCTGTGTTTCGAGCACTTGGCACTTGGCACTAAAGGACTAAAGCACTAAAGGACTAACACACTACGACCAGAAGCGGCCCCACACCCGAACCCGGCCATGTACATCCCGCCCAGCTTCCGCGAAGACGACCCGGCGGTGCTCCACGAGCTGATGCGCCGCCACAGCTTCGCCACGCTGGTCACGGTGGTGGACGGGGCGCCGTACGCCACCCATCTGCCCTTCCTGCTCGACGCCGGGCGCGGCGAGCACGGGACGCTGGTGGCCCACATGGCGCGCGCCAACCCGCAGTGGCGGAGCTTCGACGGACAGGCGGAGGCGCTCGCCATCTTCCTGGGGCCGCACACCTACGTCTCCCCGGCGTGGTACGCGGCCCCGGAGATCGTTCCCACCTGGAACTACGCCGCCGTCCACGTCTACGGCGTGCCGCGGATCATCGACGACCCGGCGGTGCTGCGGGACTGGATCGAGCGCCTGGTGCGCTTCCACGAGGGCGACGGCGCCGGGCTGCGCGACGGGGACCGGCCCGGACGCGAGATCGACTCGCTGCTCAAAGCGATCGTCGGCTTCGAGATCCCGATCCGCCGCATCGAAGGCAAGCTCAAGTTCAACCAGAACCGCTCGCGCGCGGACCAGGCGGGCGTGGTCGCCGCCCTGGAGGGGGAGACGGACCCGCAGCTCCGGGGCGTGGTGGAGATCATGCGGGGGAACCTGGGACCGGGCGCCCCGGAGCGCGGCTGAGCGGCGCGGCTTTTCGACTTACGGAGGGGAGACCGATCGGCATGAGCGATACGACCGCGGCAGCGTTCCTGGAGCTGGTCGCCGGCCGCCGCGGCCACTTCCGGCTCGAGTCGGGCCACCACGGGCGGCTCTGGCTCGACCTCGACGCGCTCTTCGCGGAGCCGCGCCGCATCGCCCCCTTCGCCGCCACGCTGGCGGACGCGATCCGCCCGCACGACGTGTCGGCGGTCTGCGGGCCGCTGCTGGGGGGCGCCTTCCTCGCCCAGCTCGTGGCGCACGCGCTCGGCGTGGAGTTCTGGTTCACCGAGCGGGTGATGCCCGCCGAAACCGGCGGCCTCTACCGGGCGCGCTACCTGCTCCCGCCGGCGTTCGCCCCGCGCGTGCAGGGCCGGCGCGTGGCGATGGTCGACGACGTCATGAGCGCCGGCTCGGCGCTGCGGGGGACCTTCGCCGAGCTGCGGGCCCACGGCGCCACGCCCGTCGTCGCGGGCGTGCTCCTCGTCCTCGGCTCCACCGGCGCCGGCTACTTCGCCGGGGAAGGCGTGTCGGTCGAAGCGGCCGGCCGCCACGAGTACGACCTGTGGCCGCCCGCCGCCTGCCCGCTCTGCGCCGCGGGCGTGCCGCTCGAGGACGTCGCGGCGCCGGCCGGCGGACGAGACGCCGCCGCCGGGCCGATGCCGGCTGGCGAGCGCGAGGACCGCTCACGGGAATAGGCTTCCCCACCACTCCGGCACCCGCCACGCCTGGAAGGGGCGGGCGTAGCCTTCGGCGGCGAAGAGCCGCTCCGCTTCGCGGAGGAGCGCGCCCTGGGCGGCCGGCTCCGCCGTCCCCAGCACCTCCAGCAGCAGCCCCAGCAGCTCCCCGCCCGCAAGCCGCAGCTTGTGCAGCGGCTCGTGCTCCAGCTCCCACGCCAGGTACTTGTAGTAGGGCACCAGGCGCCGGTCGTGCACCGCGAAGAGCGCCTGCAGCAGCGGCCGGACCGATTCCGCGGCCTCCAGCCGCTGGCCGGCCGCGTCCCGGTCCCGGCGGCACCGGAGCGACCGGTTGACCTGGTTGAGATACCAGTCCAGCGACAGCTCGACGTAGGGCCCCAGCTCCGCCTCGGGGACGCGGCCCTTCTCCCGCGCCAGGCGGCCCAGCTCGCCGCCGGTCCGGTCCACCTCGATCCGCGCGTGCGCCCAGTTGTAGCGGTCCCAGGCGGTCGGGCTTCCCCAGGCGGCGTGCTCGCGGAAGCCCGCGAGCGTCATGACGCGCAGGTCCACACCCGCGGGCAGTCCCGCGAAGCGCCGCTCGTACTCGGCCCGACGGCCGTCCCGCACAAAAAGGACGCAGTCATAGTCGGAACGCTCGCTCGCGAGCCCCCTGGCCCGCGACCCCGTGAGCGCGAAGCCGAGCACGTCCGGCTCCTCGGCGGCGACGCGGCGCAGCTGCTCGAAGGCTTGCTCCACGGGGTTCATCTCTGCGGGCGTGAGGGGTGGCCTGGCGGTTCCTGCTCGAGCGCGGTGCGAGAGGCAAGAGCAGTGCGACAGGCGAGCCGCTACGGACCTGCGCGCGGGTCGTGCGCATGCAGCCTCCTCGGCCACACAAAGCTTGCATGTGATCTGGTGTTATACTATGGTAGACCACCGGAAACGCTCGTGTACGAACCTCCTGGCCGCGCCGCCGCCGTCGGATCCTCCCCGCGAGGCGAGTGCCCGGACCGCAACGAGCGCTCGCTCCACTCTCGAAACGGCTCGCCGGGATACAGGATGGATGGTGAGTGGAACGACAGCCAGCCGATCTACCGCCAGCTTCGGGACCGCGTCGTCGCCATGATCCTCGACGGCGTGCTCGAGGAGGGCGATCCGCTGCCGTCCGTGCGCAGCGTCGCGACCGAGCACCGGGTCAACCACCTCACGGTTCTCAAGGGCTATCAACAGCTGGTCGACGAGCAGCTCGTGGAGACGAAGCGGGGCCGCGGGATGTTCGTCAGGCCGGGCGCGCGCCGGCTGCTGCTGGAGGGCGAGCGCCAGAGGTTCCTCGCGGAACAGTGGCCGAGGATCCACGCCACCATCCAGCGGCTCGGCCTGACGCCGGAAGAGCTGCTGGACGCCGCCATGAGCCGCCGCCCGGCGCCCGCCGCCGACGACGAGGAGCGCTGAAGCGATGGCATGCATCGAAGCTCGCGGCCTGCGCAAGGCCTTCGGCGGGACCGTCGCCCTGGACGGCGTGGACCTGCGCGTCGAGGAAGGCCGCATCCTCGGGCTCGTCGGGCCCAACGGGGCGGGCAAGACCACCCTGCTCAACGCGATCCTCGGCCTCATCCCCCATCACGGAGAGCTGAGCGTGCTCGGGCGCGACCCGTGGACCGAGCGCGACCGGCTCATGCGCGACGTCTCCTTCATCTCCGACGTCGCCGTGCTGCCGCGCTGGCTGCGGGTCTCGCAGGCGCTCGACTACGTCGCCGGCGTGCATCCGCGCTTCGACCGCGCGAAGGCGGAGGGGTTTCTCGCGAAGACCGACATCGACCGCACGGGCAGGGTCGGGGACCTGTCGAAGGGGATGGTGGTCCAGCTGCACCTGGCCCTGGTCATGGCCATCGACGCCAGGCTGCTGGTGCTCGACGAGCCGACGCTCGGCCTCGACCTCCTCTACCGCAAGCAGTTCTACGACTCGCTGCTGGACGACTACTTCGACCGCGGCCGCACCATCGTGGTGACGACGCACCAGGTGGAAGAGATCCAGCACGTGCTCACCGACCTTGTGTTCATGGACCGCGGCCGCATCGTGCTCGCCTGCAGCATGGACGAATTCGAGTCGCGCTACCTGGAGGTGATGGTCCGTCCCGGGCACGCCGACCAGGCGCGGGCGCTCGGGCCGATCCACGAGCGGGAGATGTTCGGCCGCACCGTCCTGCTGTTCGACGGCGCGGACCGCCGCCAGCTCGCCGCGCTGGGCGACGTGCGCACGCCCAGCATCGCCGACGCGTTCGTCGCGGTGGTGGGCGGCCAGGCCGGCCAGGCACGAGGAGCGGCGCGATGAAAGCCGCACCGGACGCCGTGCTCGAGCCGGCGGTCGGCTCGCCGCCGGTCGCGCCCGCGGCCCTGGCGCCGACCCGGCCCCTGTACTGGTCGCTGCGGCGCGAGCTGTGGGAGAACCGCTCGATCTACCTGGGGCCGCTGGGCGTCGGCGCCTTCCTGGTCGTCGGGCTCGTGGTCCATGCGGTCACGATGCCGTCGCACGTGCCCGGCCTGCTGGGGAACGACCCGGCGAGCCCGGGGTCGGCCGCCCTCACGTACAGCTTCGCGGGGTTCCTGATGCTCGCGACGGCGTTCGTCGTCGCGGTGTTCTACTGCCTGGAAGCGCTGAACAGCGAGCGCCGCGACCGCAGCATCCTGTTCTGGAAGTCGCTGCCGGTGTCGGATCTCACGACCGTGCTGTCGAAGGCGAGCATTCCGCTGGCGGTCGTGCCGGCGATCACCTTCGCGGTCATCGTCGCGATGCATCTCGTCCTGCTGCTGCTGAGCGCCGCCGTGGTGCTGGTGCAGGGCCAGAGCGTCGCCGCGCTGTGGAGAGAGCTGCAGCTGTTGCGGATCTGGGCGACGCTGCTGTACGCGCTGGCGGCGGTCGCGCTCTGGCACGCGCCGATCTACGGCTTCCTGCTGCTGGTGTCGGGCTGGGCGAGGCGCACGGCGGCGCTGTGGGCGGTGCTGCCGCTGCTCGCGCTCGGCGTGCTGGAGAAGCTCACGATGGACACCACGCGGGTCGCCTCGCTGGTGAGATACCGGCTGCTCGGCTGGCACGAGGAGGCGTTCGTCGGCCATCCGCGCGGCGGCATGCCGTTCGACTCGCTGCCGTCGCCCACTCCCGGCAGGTTCCTGGGCTCGCCGGAGCTCTGGATCGGGCTGGCGTTGGCCGCGGTGTTCATCGCCGCCGCGGTGCGCCTGCGCCGGTACCGGGAGCCGATCTGAGGCTCAGGCACGCTGCGGCCGGCGCCCCGCGTCGGGTACACCGATAGACGATCCCCCCGAAGTCCTGGCGGACGGAGGAACAGAAGAATTTCTCCTCTATTCCTCTGCCCGCCGCCGAGCCCGGTCCCCGGGCGATCCCCCGCCCTGCCGCACCTCCCCCGGACTCTTTCACACAGGAACAGCCGCAGCGCCACGCCGGCCGGGCACTTCGCCACGAGCCGACGTCGGGCTGACGAGCAGCCGTTCGCACCTCTCCCGACCCCAGAACTGCACCCCGGGTGACAGCTGAAACAAAATTCTTGTGCGTGATGTAGTGCTATACTAGAGTATATCACCAGATCACGTGATGTACTCTTCCGGGGTCGGTGCAGGCGCGCGTCCTTTGTCCGAAGCCCACCGCGTCTGCTCCAGCCCGCGACTCGAATCCCTTTACGACCCAACCACTGGAGAGGAGAAGCATCCATGCGTCGAGCATATCTGCGAATCGCCGCGGTCGCGGCCCTGGCCGTCGCGCGGCCGGCGTACGCCGACACGGTGTGCGACTGGTGGGAGCTCGCCAACCGGCTGTACAACCCGCTGCAGGCTTCCGGGGCCCCGCGCACCCCCGACCAGGACCGCGCCGTCACCCGAGCCGCCCTCGCCATGTTCGAGGCGCTGAACGCGATCGACCGGCGCTACGAGAGCTACCTCGGCTTCCCCGCGGGCGACCCGTCCGCCTCGCAGGACGCCGCCACGGCGACCGCGGCGTACCGCGTCCTCCTCCACGCCTTCCCGGCCCAGAAGACCGCGCTCGACGAGAACTACGCCATCGCCATGGCCGCCATCCCCGACGAGCGCCGGCGCGAGGCGGGCCGGCTGATCGGCGAGCAGGCGGCGGCGGCGGCCATCGCGGCGGGCGGCATCGACCCCGCCATCCAGCAGGTGCCCTACCGCCCCCGCACCACGCCCGGCGAGTGGGTCGCCACGGGCCTGCCGCAGATCGAGCCGTACATGTCCGCCTTCCGCCCCTGGGCCATCCCGAGCGCCGAGGCGCTCCGGCCGCCGCCGCCGCCGGCGCTCACCAGCCCCACCTGGGCGCGCGACTACGACGAAGTGCGGCGGCTGGGCGGCCGGACCAGCACCGAGCGGACGCCGTACCAGACCCTGATGGCGCGCTATCGCCAGGCCTTCGACGTGACCCCGTCGCTGCGCCTGGCCGCCGAGGCGCCGGGGCGCACGCCGGTGCAGAATGCGCGCATGTTCGCCGTGTACCAGATGGCGTTCGACGACGCCGCCCTGGCGATGGTCGCGGCCAAGTTCCACTACAACTTCTGGCGGCCGATCACCGCCATCCGCAACGGCGCCAACGACGGCAACGACGCGACCGCGCCCGATCCCGCCTGGGTGCCGCTGCTCGGCACGCCCAACTTCCCGGAATATCCGTGCGGCCACTGCACCGTCGCCGCCGCGATCGCGGAGGTGATGACGGCCGAGGTCGGGCCGCGCCCGGCGGCGGGCGTCCGGGTCGGCGCCCAGGCCGTCCCGGTCTCCGCGACGCAGGTGCTGCCCAGCTGGGACGAGTGGGCGCGGCAGGTGTCCGACTCGCGCATCTACGGTGGCGTCCACTACCGCTTCTCCAACGAGGCGGGCGAGGAGATCGGCCGCCGCGCCGCCCGCGCGGTGCTGGAAAAGGTGATGCGGCCGCTGCCGGCGCGGAGGAACGCGCGGCGCTGAGGCGAGTCGCAGACCGCCCGGCACCCGTCACCGCGAAACACCCCATCGGGAGGACGTCCGTGCGAACGATGCTGCTGGTACATATCCTCGGGGGTGGGCTGGCGCTCGTCGCGGGCTACGTCGCGCTCTTCTCGGCGAAGGGGGCGCGGGTGCATCGCAAGAGCGGGCTGCTCTTCGTCTGCGCGATGGTCGCGATGGGGATCAGCGCAACGGTGATGGCGGCCGTGCGGGGGGTGGAGGGCTCGGTGCTCGGGGGGTTGCTGGCGGCCTACCTGGTGATCACCGCGCTGACCACCGTCCGCCCATCCACCGCGGCGTCGCGCCGGCTGGACTCCGGCCTCATGCTGCTCGCGATGGGAGTCGGCGTGGGCCTCGTCCTCATAGGGTTCCAGGCGCTCGCGAGTCGCGGCGGCACGAGGGACGGGGTCCCGGCCGCCCCGATCTTCATGAACGGCGCGGTCGCACTGCTGGCGGGCGTCTCGGATCTCAGGGTGATCCGGTCGCACGGCCTCCAGGGGACGGCTCGGCTCGCACGGCACCTGTGGCGCATGTGCTTCGCGCTGTTCATCGCGGCGGGGTCGTTCTTCCTGGGCCAGGCGGACGAGCTGCCGGAGCCGCTCCGCATCCCTGCCCTTCTCGCGCTTCCCGTGCTGGCGGTGCTCGTGGCCATGCCGTACTGGCTGTGGCGCGTCCGCGTCAGACGGCCCGATCGGGGCAGCGTGGGCGCCAGCGCAGCTGAGCCAGCTCGACGGACGTACCGTACGGGCGCATCGGTGCCGGTTGGCTGACCGACAGTTCCACGAAAGTCGGTGACGAGGTCCGGGAGGCTCTGGACACCCACTCACGAAATCCGGAAAACACCAGGCCCCCGAAGTGCGTCAGCACCTCGGGGGCCTGGTTTTCAGCGGAGTGGGCTTGGGAGGAGTCGAACCTCCGACCTCACGCTTATCAGGCGTGCGCTCTAACCACCTGAGCTACAAGCCCTTGGAAACCAGTGTGGGAGATGTCCGTGGGTCGACCTGTGAGCTGCTTTCTGCTCCGAAGAGCCTACTCGCCTTGCTCCAGAAAGGAGGTGATCCAGCCGCAGGTTCCCCTACGGCTACCTTGTTACGACTTCGCCCCAGTCACCGAGCTCGCCTTCGGCGGCTCCCTCCC
>DASVWD010000128.1 GCA_036389795.1 Longimicrobium sp. | reverse complement strand
CAGCCGGTTCGCCCGCTCGTCCAGCGCGCGGTAGGTCAGCGACTCCTCCCCGCTGACCACGGCCACGGCGTCCGGCGTCCGCTCCGCCTGCTCCTCGAAGAGATGGTGGATGCAGCGGTGCGCGGGGTACCCGGCTTCCGTGCGGTTCCATTCCTCCAGCACCCGCCGGCGCTCCGCGCCGCCCAGGAGCTCCACGTCCGCCAGGCGCAGCTCCGGGCCGGAGGCCGCGATCCGGTCCAGCAGCCCGGCGAAGTGGCCGAGGAGCCGCGCGACCGCCTCGTCCTCGTACCGGCCGCGGTCGAACACGGCGCGGAAGGTGAGGCCGGCGTCCCGCGTGACGGTCAGGGTGAAGGGATGGCCGCCCTGCTCGACGCTCTCCCACGCCCCTTCCTCCAGCGCCGCCTCCCGCCGCGGATCGTCCTCGAAGGCGAGGAGGGTCCCGGAGAACGGCGTGCCGGCCGGCACCTCGCTCCGGCGCCGCACCTGCGCCGGCGGGGAGTGCTCGTGCCCGCGCGGCTCCGCCTGCCGGGCCTGCAGGGCGCGCAGCCAGTCCACCATCCGCTCGTCCTCGCCCACCCGCACGCGCACCGGCAGCGTGCGGGTGGAGAGCCCCGCCGTCTCGTCCACCCCGACCGGCTCCGCCGGCCGCCCGGAGACGGTGGCCCCGAACACCACGTCCGCCTCGCCGGAGTAGCGGGAGAGGAGGAGCGCCCACGCCCCCTGCGCCAGCGTGTCCACCGTCAGCCCGTGCCGGTGCGCCCACGCCTGCAGCGCCCCGGCCTCCCCGGCCCCCAGCCGCAGCTCGCGCCGCCCGAACCCGCCCGTCCCGCGGCTCTCGGCCCGCTCGATCCCCAGCGGCGTGGGGGAGCGGAGCCCGGCTTCCGCGCGCCTCCTGGACGGCGCGCGCTCCGGCGCGGGGAGCGCCTTCCGGTCCAGCTTCCCGTTCGGGGTCAGGAGGAGCCGCTCCAGGAAGACGAACGCGCCCGGCACCATGTACTCCGGCACGCTCCGCCGCAGGTGCGAGCGCAGCGCCTCCGGGTCCGCCTCGCCGACCACGTACGCCACCAGCCGCTTCCCGCCGGGCCCGTCGTCGCGCGCCACCACCGCGCAGTCGCGCACGGCGGCGTGCCGGCGCAGCACCGCCTCCACCTCTCCCGGCTCGATGCGGTAGCCACGGAGCTTCACCTGCTGGTCGAGGCGGCCCAGGAACTCCAGCGTGCCGTCCGCCCTCCACCGCGCCCGGTCGCCGGTCCGGTACAGCCGCGCGCCCGGCGCGCCGCCCAGGGCGTCGGGGACGAACTTCTCGGCCGAGAGCGCCGGGCGGCCTAGGTAGCCGCGCGCCACCTGCACCCCGCCCACGCACAGCTCGCCGGCGACGCCCACGGGGACCGGCCGCATCGCCGCGTCCAGCACGTAGACGCGGGTGTTCGGCACCGGCGCGCCGATCGGCACCGCGGCCGCCGCCGCGTCGTCCGCGCCGCACCGGTGGGCGCTGCTCCAGACGGTCGCCTCGGTGGGGCCGTATTCGTTGACCAGCGCGACGCCGGGGAAGCGCTCGCAGTGCCGCGCCACCAGCCCGGGGGGGCAGGGCTCGCCCGCGACGATCACCGTCTCCAGCGTCCTCCCCCACCCCCCGCCGTCGCCGACGAGCTGGGCGTAGAGCGACGGGACCGCCAGCAGGTGCGTGACGCCGGCGGCGTCGGCCAGCGCCCGGAGCCGCTCCGCGTCGCCGAGATCGTCCTCGCCCGGGAGCACCAGCGCGCCCCCGCCGCACAGCGTCCAGAACACCCCCGCCACCGCGCTGTCGAACGCGATGGAGGAGAGGAGGAGGTAGGCGCCGACCTTCCCGGGATAGAAGCGCTCGCGGGCGGCGGTGGAGCTCACCAGGTTCCCGTGGGTGACCATCACGCCCTTCGGCTTCCCCGTGGAGCCGGAGGTGTAGATCACGTACGCTAGGCTCCCGGGCGACGCCGCGCCCTCCAGGGCATCCGCCCCCGCCGCCCCGATCCGCGCCGCATCGCCATCGACGCTCACGACCTCCACGCCGGCCGGCACGGCCAGCCGGCCGCGCAGCTTCTCCTCGGTCAGCAGCACCGCCACGGCGGAGTCGGCCAGCATGAACGCCAGCCGGTCCGGCGGATAGCCCGGGTCCAGCGGCACGTACGCCCCGCCCGCCTTCAGCACGGCGAGGACCGCGGCCACCATCTCCGGGCCGCGCCGCAGGCAGACGGCGACCCGCGCCTCCGGCCCCACGCCCAGGCCGACGAGGTGGCGCGCCAGCCGGTTCGCCCGCTCGTCCAGCGCGCGGTAGGTCAGCGACTCCTCCCCGCTGACCACGGCCACGGCGTCCGGCGTCCGCTCCGCCTGCTCCT
>DASVWD010000127.1 GCA_036389795.1 Longimicrobium sp. | reverse complement strand
ACAGCTTCTGAAAAGCCTCTCACGGAGGACACAGAGGACACAGAGAACTTCAATCGCGTCTTCAGTTCCCTCTGTGTTCTCTGTGTCCTCTGTGTGATTCCAATCTGTTTGGAACCAGAACTATGCTCGGCAACCTGGTATGAGACACATCGACGGAGGTCCGGGACGCCGGGATTGGCTCCGAAGACGACGCCGGCCCGGGCTCATGCGAGCCCGGGCCGGCGTTCTTCTATCCGAAGGGAGACCGCCGTCGCCGGCTGTCCCCTGTCCCCTGCCGTTCAGACCTTCCCGTGGCAGTTCTTGTACTTCTTCCCGCTCCCGCACGGGCAGGGGTCGTTGCGCCCCACCGGCGCCTGCGGGGCGGCCGGCCGCGACGGCGGGCGCGGTGCCTCGCGGTTGGTGCGCAGCTGCTCGCGCCGCGGGGGGACCGCCGCGTGCGGGTTGATCCCCAGCGTGGCGCGCGGGCGCGGCGCCGGCGCCTCCGGCTCGGCGGCGGCCGGGCTCTCCTCCTCGTACTCGGCCTCCACCGGCTCGTCGCCCCGCATGGGGGTGCCGAAGAGCGGCGGCGGGGGCGGAGGAGGAGGGGCGGCCGGGGTGAGCTGGGCCCGGAAGGCGAAGCGCGCGACCGACGCGTACATGTCCCGCATCAGGTCCTCGAACATGTCGTACGCTTCCTTCTTGTACTCGATCAGCGGGTCCTTCTGCCCCCAGCCGCGGAAGCCGATCGACGCCTTCAGGTGGTCCAGATCGTAGAGGTGGTCCTTCCACTTCTCGTCGATGGTGGACAGCACGATGAAGCGCTGCACCGCCTCGGCGGCCTCGCCGAACTGGTCGAGCTTGCGGTGGTACGCCTCGCGCGCCGTCTCCAGCACGTACTCCCGCACCTCGTCGCGCGTGTCGAAGCCCTCCCCCGCCCCATCCTCGCCCGGGAGCCGGTCGGCGCTGATGAAGAAGTCCAGCATCAGCCGCTGGCGCAGTCCCGCCAGGTCCCACTCCTCGGGGTGCGCCGCGTCGGTGTACTCGTCGACGAGCGGCGGCAGCGCCCGCTCGATCATCTCCCACACCTCGCCCCGCAGCTCCTCGCCGCCCTCCAGCGCGAAGGTGCGCAGGTCGTAGACGACCTCGCGCTGCTGGTTCATCACGTCGTCGTAGTCCAGCAGCCGCTTGCGCGAGTCGAAGTGCTGCATCTCCACCCGCTTCTGCGCGCTGGAGATGGAGCCGGTGATCCAGGGGTGGGTGATGACCTCGCCCTCCTCGGCCCCCAGCTTGTCCATGATCCCGGCGATCCGCTCCGAGCCGAAGAGGCGCATCAGGTCGTCTTCCAGCGACAGGAAGAACTGGCTGGCGCCGGGGTCGCCCTGGCGGCCGGCGCGCCCGCGCAGCTGCCGGTCGATGCGCCGCGACTCGTGGCGCTCGCTCCCCAGGATGTGCAGCCCGCCCTCCTCCACCACGTAGTCGTCGGGCTGCGTGGCGAGGTCCACCGCCTGCGCCGGGTCGGGGACGGTGGAGAGCGCCTTGAGGTCGGCGCCCTTCTCCTTCAGCCAGGCGATGGTGCGCGCCTCGGTGACGCCGGGGCCCAGCTTGATGTCGGTGCCGCGCCCGGCCATGTTCGTGGCGATGGTCACCGAGCCCGGCTGGCCGGCGCGGGCCACGATCTCGGCCTCGCGCTGGTGCTGCTTGGCGTTCAGCACCTCGTGCGGGATCCCGGCGCGCTTGAGCATGCGCGAGAGCGTCTCGGAGACGTCGACGCTCACGGTGCCCACCAGCACGGGGAGCTCCATGGCGTGCAGGCGGCCGATCTCCTGGATCAGGGCGTTGTACTTCTCGCGCTTGGTCTTGTAGACCAGGTCGTGGCGGTCGTCGCGCCGGGCCGGCCGGTTGGTGGGGATGACCATCACCTCCAGGCCGTAGATGGAGTGGAACTCGCCCTCCTCGGTCTCGGCGGTGCCGGTCATGCCGCCGAGCTTGTCGTACATGCGGAAGTAGTTCTGGATGGTGATGGTGGCCAGCGTCTGCGTCTCGGCGCGCACCGAGACGCCCTCCTTGGCCTCCACCGCCTGGTGCAGCCCGTCGCTCCACCGGCGCCCCGGCATCATGCGCCCGGTGAACTCGTCGACGATCATCACCTCGCCGCCCTGGATCACGTACTGCTCGTCCTTGTTGAAGAGCGTGTACGCCTTGAGGAGCTGGTGGATCACGTGGATCTTCTCGCTCTTCTCCGCGTACTCGCGCTCCAGCGTGGCGATGGCGTCGCGCTTCTCGTCGAGGGAGAGCGTGGGGTCGGCCTCCACCCGGTGCACCGCCTCGGAGATGTCGGGGACCACGAACGCCTCGTGGTCGTCCGGGGCCAGCACGTCCAGCCCCTGGTCGGTGAGGTGCACGTTGTGCCCCTTCTCGTCCATGGAGAAGAGGAGCTGCTCCTCGAGCTCGTGCACCTTCTTCTCGAGCATGTAGTCGCGCTCCACCTTGGAGATCGACTTCTGCAGCCCGGGGTCGTCGGCCAGCAGCTTGAGGAGGCGCTTGTTCCTGGGCGTCCCCCGCCTGGCCAGGAAGAGCCGCTCGCCGGCGGAGTACAGGTCGCCGCCCTCGATGTCCTTCTCGGCCTGGGCGATCAGCTCGTTGACGATGCGCGTCTGCCGGCGGTAGAGGTCGGACACCGAGGGGTTGTAGCGCGCGTACGCCGCGTTGGTCTCGGTGCCCACGGGGCCCGAGATGATGAGCGGGGTGCGCGCCTCGTCGATCAGCACCGAGTCGACCTCGTCGACGATGGCGAAGGCGTGGCCCCTCTGCACGCGGTGCGCGAGCTCGTGCACCATGTTGTCGCGCAGGTAGTCGAAGCCGAACTCGTTGTTGGTGCCGTAGGTGATGTCGGCGCCGTACGCCTCGCGCCGCTCGGGGGTGTTGGGCTCGTGCAGGTCGATGCACCCCACCGTGAGGCCCAGGAACTTGTAGACGTGCCCCATCCACTCGCTGTCGCGCTGGGCGAGGTACGCGTTCACGGTGACCAGGTGGGCGCCGCGGCCGGTGAGGGCGTTCAGGTAGAGCGGCAGGGTGGCCACCAGCGTCTTCCCCTCGCCGGTGGCCATCTCGGCCACCTTCCCCTGGTGCAGCACGATCCCGCCGATCAGCTGCACGTCGTAGGGGACCATGTCCCAGAGGAGCGTCTGCCCGGTGACGGTGACCTCGGTGCCCACCAGGCGGCGGCACGCCTCCTTGACGGTGGCGAACGCCTCGGGGAGGATCTCGTCGAGGGCGGCCTCGGTGGCCTCCTTGAGGCGCGTCTCCACGGCGCCCATCCGCTGCGAGAGCTCCTCGCGCTCGGCGGCGCTCTCGGAGTGGCGCCGCTCCTCGCGCAGCGCCTCGAGCTCGGCGCGCACGTCGGCGGTGGACTCGGCGATGTACGCGCGGAACTTCTCCGTCTGCGCCCGCAACTCGTCGTCGCTAAGCGTCTGCAGCCGCTCGAACTCGCGGTTGATCTCGTCGACCACGGGCTGCAGGCGCTTCAGCTCGCGCTGGTGGCGCGTGCCGAAGACCGCCCGCACGATGCTCTTCAACATGATGTCTGCCTTCGGTTTCCCGGCAATGCGTTTCAGCCCCGGTAGAGCCCTTCGCGCTCGATGACGGCGCGGACTCCGTCGGGGACCAGGTATCGGATCGGCTCTCCGGCCGCCACCCGGCGGCGGACCTCGGTGGAGGAGACGTCCAGCCGGGGCACGTGCACGGCGCGGGCCGGGTGCTCTGCATCTTCCGGCAGGCTTTCGCCCTCCCGCGACACCACCACCAGGCAGGCGAGGCGGACGATCTCGTCCGGCTCCCGCCATTTCGGCAGGTCGCGCAGGTTGTCGGCCCCGGTCAGGAAGAACAACTCCGCTCCGGGGTGCGCGCTGCGCAGCTCCCGGAGCGTGTCGACCGTGTACGAGGGACCGGCGCGCCTCATCTCCAGGTCGCTGGCCTCGAAGCGGGGGTCTCCTGCAATTGCCGCGCGCACCATCTCCAGCCGCACTTCGGCGCGGGTGCGCACGGCGCTCCCCTTGAAGGGGTGGTCGGCCGCGGGCACCCACACCACGCGGTCGAGGGCGAGCGCGTGGGCGGCGTCGGAGGCGGCCGCCAGGTGCCCCAGGTGCGGCGGGTCGAAGGTGCCGCCGAAGACGCCGAGCCTCACGGCGCGCGCCTCCGCGGCCTTACGGGGTGGTGCTCGCCGCGGTGGCCGCCGGGGCGGGCGGGAGCGAGCGCGCCTCGGCGCTCTGGGGGAAGCGGGCGCGCAGCTGCTGCCGCGCCTCCTCGGCCTCTTCCCTGTAGCCGATCTTCTCGTACGCCTCCACCACCTTGAGCAGCGCGGCCGGGGCCCACCGGGTCTCGGGGTACTGGGCGGCGGCCTCGTTGAAGTAGATCACGCTGGCGTCGTAGGCGCCGCGCCGGAAGTAGAACATCCCGTTCAGGTACGCCTTCTCGGCGAGCTTCTGGCGCATGTCGGCCACCCAGGCGCGGGCGGTGTCGGCCTGCGGGGTGGCGGGATAGTACCCGGCGTACGAGTCGCAGTAGGTGATGGCCGCGTGCGTGTACTGCTGGTCGAGCGGCGCCTTGGGGCTCATCCCCCGGTATGCCCGGCAGATGCCGAAGCGCGCCGGGGTCTGCTCGGGCGCGGTGGGGTAGTCGGTGACGATGCGCAGGAACTCGGACCCCGCGGTGAGATACTCGCCGGTCTCCAGGTGGCTCCTGGCCAGCGCCAGGAGCGCGCCGGGCATGCGCGGGTCGCCGGCGGCGTTGGCCTGCACCCAGGTGGAGAGGAACACCGCGGCGCGCGAGTGCCGGCCGGCGGCGTGGGCGGCCATGCCGCGCTCGTACGCCTGCTCGGGGGTGAGCGGGACCTGCTTCTTGAAGACCGCGCAGGCGGGGAGGAGGAGCGCGAGGAGGGCGGGCGCGGCCCGCCGCACGAAGCGGTTTCTGGTCATGAAGTGCGCATACCCCGGCGGGCGGGGCGGGTTCGGATTCGAAGTGCGAAGGTGCGGAGCGCGAGGTACGGGGGAACCCCGGACCGGGTCCCGAGTTCCGCGCCTCGGGCGATTACCCGTGCGCGGGGCGCTCGCGGTGCCGCTCGACCATCCCCAGGTAGCCCTGCACCTGCGCGTTCCCGGGCTGCTGGGCCAGGGTGCGGCGCCACTCGGCCTCGGCTTCTTCGGGGCGGTGCAGGCGCCAGAAGGCGAGCCCCAGGTTGGCGCGCGCGGCGGCGAAGGCGGGGTTCAGGTCCAGGATCGACACCAGCTCGCCGACGGCGGTGCCGGGATCTCCCAGGTCGATGAGGGCGCGGGCCAGCTTGTTCCGGATGTCGAGGAACTGGGGGCGCAGCTCCGCGGCCTTGCGGTACTCCTCGAGCGCCTCGGGGAGCGCGCCGGCGGCGGCGTAGGTGTCGCCCAGCTCCAGGTGCATGTTGGCCAGCCGGGCGGCCGCGGCGGAGGAGAAGCGGCCCCCGCCGGTCTTCTCCTCGTCGGCGTCGGCGGCCTTCTGGAAGCTCTCGCGTGCCTCGTCGGTGCGGCCCAGGTCGTTGAGCGTGATGGCGCGGTTCAGGTGCGCCTCGACGTAGCCGGGGTTGAGCCGCGTGGCGCGCTCGAACGCCTCCAGCGCCTCTTCGGGGCGCCCGGCCAGCGACAGGCACAGCCCCATCAGGTTCTGCACGTCGGCGAACTCGGGGTGGCGCTCGGCCACGAAGAGCAGGTCTTCGAGGGCGGCCACGTAGGCGTTGCGGGCGAAGCTCTCCTTCGCGCGCGCGATCCGCTGCTCCACCGCCGGGTCCAGCGCCATGGCTCCTTCGGGCTCGGGGTCGGGCTACGTCGTGAAAACGGGAGAAGATAGGGAGGCGGGCGGGTTCGCGAAAGGCGGGTGGACGGAAAGTGCGAGGTGCGAAGTGCGGGGTGCGAAGTGCGGGGGCTGCGGCGCTTCGATCGGTGCGGCGCGGCGGCGGGGGGCCCTCTCCCTGGCGCCTGCGGCGCCTGTCCCTCCCCCAAAACGGCCTGGGGGAGGGACTTCGGCGCTTCGCGCGACGACACCGGGCGCAGGGCAGAATGGGGTTCGCGGTTGAAGCCTCGCGGGGTTTGCGAGGCTTTCTGCCGTTGTTGCCGCGGATTTATCCGCCTGTGCTATCCGCCTTCTGCCCCCGACGCCAGGCGGCGGGCGCGGCGGGCGAGGCGGAGCGCCAGGGGGGAGACGGCGGCGAGGTGGGCGGCGCGCCACCCCGCGCGGCCCAGGCGGGCGACGGGCGGGAAGCGGCGCAGGAACGAGCCCGATCCCTCTTCCCAGCCGAACACGGCGCCGTACGCGCGCCGGCCCCAGAGCGCGCCGTACTCCCCGCCGCCGGCGGCGAGGGCGAAGGCGGAGAGCGCCAGCGCGGAGGAGGTGGCGAAGCGCAGCGGCCGCTCCACGGGCCGGGCCCGCAGCAGGTAGCCCAGCGCGGCCACGGCGCGGAAGGGGTCGCCCGCGGCGGCGTCGCCCCGCGCCATCGCCAGCATGGCGGCGAGGGGGGCGGAGCAGCGGTGGCGGCCGATCCGCGCTTCCACTTCGGCCGGGCCGCCGGGCGGGGAGGCGTCGAGCGCGGCGCGGGCCAGGAGCAGGTCGCGCAGCGAGCCGCGGCGGTCCAGGTGCATGTCGGCGGCGTGGGCCAGCACCAGCCAGAGCTGCCGGGGGGGCGCGAGGACGAAGAGCGCCGGGTCCGCCGTGGGGAGCAGGCCCTCCCACGCTTCGCCGGGCTCCAGGTACGGGGCCTCGAAGTGCACCTCGACCCCGATGGCGTCGGGCGCGGCGAGCGGGGTGAGGTGCGTGATGGAGCCGGAGCCGGCCGGGGCGGC
Source organism: Longimicrobium sp. (assembly GCA_036389795.1). Taxonomy (NCBI): domain Bacteria; kingdom Pseudomonadati; phylum Gemmatimonadota; class Longimicrobiia; order Longimicrobiales; family Longimicrobiaceae; genus Longimicrobium; species Longimicrobium sp. The sequence continues at coordinate 26,079 of DASVWD010000127.1, read as the reverse complement.
GCCGGCGCGGGCGGCGAGCTCGCGGGAGACGGCGTCGGCGTGCTCGCGGGGGACCAGCACGTCGACGTCGGCCAGGTCCACCGGCTCGCCGGCGAGCGCGGCGGCGCCTCCCTTGAGCGCCACGCCCCGCCAGCCGCGCTCGCGCAGGAGGCCGCCCAGCCGCCGCAGCTGCGCGCGGGCGGAGAGCACCCGCTGCAGCTCGCGCATGCCGCGCTCGCGCAGGACGTCGACCGCCGCGGGCGCCAGGACCATCAGGTACCCGGCCGCCTCGAGCCGCTTCTGCAGGGGGAGCGCGATGCGCTCGGCCGCCAGGAAGAGCGCCCACGCCCCGGGCGAGACGTCGAGCGGCGGCGGTTCGGGCGCGGCGCCGCCCAGGAGGAACGGGAGCGCCCAGGCGCGCAGGGCGAGCGCCTCGCGCACCCGAGCGTCCGCCGCGCGGTCCGGGTCCGCCGTCGGAGGAGACGCGGAGGTGTCGGGCGCGGCGGCGGTCTCGGAGGAGGTCATCGGGGAGGCGAGAGAGAGACCCGGCCGGGGCGCCGCACGGGCGGTCCGGCCGGGCCGATCGGGCGTCAGCCGCGCCCGTAGCGGTCTTCCAGCCGGATCAGGTCGTCCAGCTCGGGGGTGCTGACTTCGAGGATGACGGAGTCTTCCAGCGCCTCGACGCGGTGCACGTCGCCGGGGCGCACGGTGATGCACTGCCCGGCCTCCATCTCGAAGTCCACTCCGTTGAAGTGGTAGAGGAGGCGGCCGGACTGCAGGTACATCGTCTCCATCTTGCGCTCGTGCTTCTGCAGCGAGAGGGCGTGGCCCCTGGTGACCTCGAGGATCTTGCCCGCGTAGCGGTCCTCGTGCGCGTACCAGACTTCGCGCCCCCACGGCTTGGGGACGATCTTCGGGGCGGCGACCGGGACGGTGGCCGGAGTGCCTTGCGTCATGATCGAAATTCGTGTGCGTAGGGAGGCGCGGCCCCGCGAGGCCCGCGCCCGGAGCCGGCCGCTCGACATCGTGCGCCGGACGCGGCGAAAGATAGCGCACGCGGTGCGGGTCCGGCTACGGCGCGGGTTTCCCGGATCGCTGCTCGTCCGCTGACTTCGGCGCATCCGCGGGGGTGACGCCCCCTCCCCGGCCCTCCCCCGCTGCGCGGGAGAGGGAGAACACAGCGCGGGTGCGGGCGACGGCGCGGCGCCGGAGGCGTGGCGGCGGGACTCGCACTTCGCACTTCGCACTTCGCACCTCGCACTTCGCACCTGCCGGTCAGCGGCCGAAGAAGCGCTTCCAGAGGGGGCGCGGATCGGCGCGGAGCGGAGGCACCGGGTGCGGCGGGCGGCCGGCCAGGAGGCGCGCGGGGTTCTCCTCGCTCAGCAGGCGCGCCTGCTCGGCGCCGCCGGCCTGCTCCAGCGCGGCGCGGCAGGCGGCCACGGCCGGGGTGCCGCGCGCGTGGTAGTCGCTGGAGAGGAAGTCGGCCAGGCCGGCGCGCAGGAGCGCCCAGGCGGCCTCGCGCGGGGCGGGGCCGTACTTCCCCAGCACCGAGCCGCTGTTGATTTGCAGGTACGCCCCGGCGCGCTTCCACTCCACCGCCTCGTCCAGCTCGGCCGAGAGGCCGGAGTAGCGCTCGGGGTGGGCCACGACGGGCACCCAGCCGCGCCCGGCCAGGGCGGCCAGCACCCGCGCGGAGCCCGGGGGGACGGCGAAGAAGGGGAACTCCACCAGCGCGTACGCCGTCCCGGCCAGCCGCACCCGCGGGTCGGAGAGGTCGGGCACGGGGACGTCGAGCATCACCTCGTGCCCGCGCTCCAGCCGCACGCCGGGGAAGTCGGCCGCGGCGGCGGCGCGCAGCGTCTCCCACGCCCGGTCGCGCGCGGCGAGCACCTCGGCCAGGCGCGCGGGCCGGGTGGTGAGCGAGCCCGGCAGGTGCGAGGTGGTGACGATGGTGCGCACCCCCTGCCCGACCAGCGCGGCCAGCCCCGCGCGCGCCTCGGCCAGGTCGGCGGCGCCGTCGTCCACGCCCGGGACCAGGTGGTTGTGGAAGTCGATCATCCGAAAGGCGGCCGAAGCCGCGGCAACAACGGCAGAAAGCCTCGCAAACCCCGCGAGGCTTAAAATCGCGTGCGGAGCCAGGACCCGGCTCGTCCAGCCGGCGCCGCTCGGGCCAAGCAGGCTTCGTTCCTACGGAGCGGGGGACGGGCCGGACCCCCGCTCCGCGTCCTCCCGGTTCGCGCGGAACCACTCGACGAAGCGGGGGATGCCCACCTCCACCGGGACGGACGGGGCGTAGCCCAGCACGGCGCGCGCCTTCGACACGTCGGCATAGGTGCGCGGCACGTCGCCGGGCTGCGGCGGGAGCCACTCGATCCCGGGCCGCACGCCCAGCGCGTCGGCGATCAGCTCCACCAGCCGCACGAGCGAGGTGGTGCGGCTCTCGCCCAGGTTGAAGACCTCGAAGGCGCCCGGCCGCTCGTCCACGAAGCGGAGCGCCCCCTCGACCCCCTGCACGATGTCGTCCACGTACGTGTAGTCGCGCTCGCTCCGCCCGTCGCCGAAGAGCGGCACGGGCCGCCCCTCGCTCATCAGCCGCGTGAAGCGGTGGATGGCCAGGTCGGGGCGCTGCCGCGGGCCGTACACGGTGAAGAAGCGCAGGGAAGCCACCGAGAGGCCGTACAGGTGGCGGTACGCGTGGCAGAGCAACTCGCCCGCGCGCTTGCTGGCCGCGTACGGCGAGATCGGCCGGTCGACCGGGTCGTCCTCGGAGAAGGGGACCCGCTCGCTCTCGCCGTAGATGCTGGAGCTGGACCCGAAGACGAAGCGCCCGACCCCCAGCCGCCGCGCCAGCTCCAGCACCCCCGCCGTGCCGCCCAGGTTCACCTCCGCGTACAGCAGCGGGTCCTGGATGGAGGGCCGCACCCCGGCCCGCGCGGCCAGGTGGACGATCGCCTCGACCTCTCCGCCGCCGGCCGCGCGCACCGCCGCCTCCAGCGCGTCGGGCCGCCGGACGTCGGCCTCGGCCAGGCGGAAGCGGCCCGTGGCCAGCGACGGCTCCAGGTTGCGGCGCTTGACGGCGGGGTCGTAGAAGGGGTCGAAGTTGTCGACCCCCACCACCTCGTCGCCGCGCGCCAGCAGGCGCTCGCACAGGTGGCTGCCGATGAAGCCCGCGGCCCCCGTGACCAGCAGCTTCACGGCAGGCCGCGATCCACCAGCCGAAGCCGGCAGATCCCCCGGGCCGCCACCGCCCTCGGAGGATGTCCACGAACGCAAGCCCCGACGCTGTCATCCTGAAGGAGCCGCTGCGCAGAACCATCCGGGCTCACGAGAGTCGGGCGGCGCCTGAAGGATCTGCGGGTCGGGTTCGCGCGTGAGCCGGGCACCTGCGCGAGTCCCCACCCGCAGATCCTTCGGGCGCGCGAGCTTCCGTACAGACGCGGCTTCGGTGAGCGCGCCCTCAGGATGACACCGACTGGTTCTCGCTCGGCCATTCGTCCGCCGGATCTCGACGCCGCTCCCGGCTACAGCGTGCGCGCGGTGGCGTCGGTGCGCTCCACGAGCTTCTGGAAGTGCGGGATGGTGCGCTGCAGGCCCTCCTCCAGCTCCACCTTCGGCTCCCATCCCAGCACCTCGCGCGCGGCGGTGATGTCGGGGCGGCGCACCTTGGGGTCGTCCTCGGGGAGCGGGTGGCGGGCCACCTCCGAGCGGCTCCCGGTGAGGCGCAGCACCCGCTCGGCCAGCTCGCGCACGGTGAACTCGTGGGGGTTGCCGATGTTGGTGGGCTCCGCCCGCTCGGAGAAGAAGAGCCGGTAGATCCCCTCGATCAGGTCGTCCACGTAGCAGAACGAGCGCGTCTGCGAGCCGTCGCCGTAGAGCGAGATCGGCTCGCCGCGCAGCGCCTGCACGATGAAGTTGGAGACCACCCGGCCGTCGCCCGGGCGCATGCGGGGGCCGTAGGTGTTGAAGATGCGCACGATGCGCGTGGGCACCCCATGGTAGCGGTGGTACGCCATCGTCATGGCCTCGGCGAAGCGCTTGGCCTCGTCGTAGACGCCGCGCGGGCCCACGGGGTTGACGTGCCCCCAGTAGCTCTCGGGCTGCGGGTGCACCTGCGGGTCGCCGTACACCTCGCTGGTGGACGCCAGCAGGAAGCGGGCGCCCTTGGCCTTGGCGAGGCCCAGCGCCTTGTGCGTGCCGAGCGAGCCCACCTTGAGCGTCTGGATCGGCTTCTCCAGGTAGTCCACCGGGCTCGCGGGCGAGGCGAAGTGCAGCACCCCGTCCAGCGGGCCCTCGACGTAGATGAAGTTGGTGACGTCGTGCTGGACGAAGGCGAAGTCCGGCCGCCCGATCAGGTGGGCGATGTTGTCGGGGTCGCCGGTGATGAAGTTGTCCACCCCCACCACCTGGTGCCCCGCCTCCAGGAAGCGGTCGCACAGGTGCGAGCCCAGGAACCCGGCGGCCCCGGTGATCAGGATCCGCATCCGCCCTACCCCGCCACGGCCTCGGCGGCCGCCGGCGCCGCCGGGCGCCCGATGGAGACGTAGCGGAAGCCCAGCTCCGCCATCCGGGCCGGCTCCCACAGGTTCCTGCCGTCGAAGACCACCGGCTCCTTCAGCAGCGCGTGGATGCGCTCGAAGTCGGGGACCCGGTACGGCTGCCACTCGGTGAGCACCAGGAGCGCGTCGGCCCCCTCCAGGCAGTCGTAGTTGCGCTCGCAGAGCGCCAGCGCCCCCGTGGCCAGCAGGTCGGCGAAGTAGCGCCCGGCCTCGTGGCGCGCCTCGGGGTCGTGGGCCCGCACCCGGGCGCCCTTCTCGCAGAGGCCGCGCACCACGGTGAGCGAGGGCGCCTCGCGCATGTCGTCGGTCTCGGGCTTGAACGAGAGCCCCCACACCGCGAAGGTGCGCCCCGAGAGGTCGTCGCCGTACGTCTCGCGCACCCGCTCCAGCAGCACGCGCTTCTGGTCGGCGTTGATCTTCTCCACGCCGTCCAGGATGGCCGGGTCCACCCCGCACACGCGCAGCGTGTGGACGAGCGCCTTGACGTCCTTGGGGAAGCAGCTCCCGCCGTAGCCGATCCCGGCGAAGAGGAAGCCGGGGCCGATCCGCTCGTCGCTGCCGATCCCCATGCGCACCAGGTTCACGTCGGCGCCCACCGCCTCGCAGAGGCGCGCCATGGTGTTCATGAAGCTGATGCGGGTGGCCAGCATGGCGTTGGCGGCGTACTTGGTGATCTCGGCCGAGGCGATGTCCATGAAGAGCACCGGGTTGCCGGTGCGGACGAACGGGGCGTAGAGCTCGGCCAGCCGCTCGCGCGCGTGCTCGCTGTCGACGCCCACCACCACGCGGTCGGGGCGCATGAAGTCCTGGACCGCCGCGCCCTCCTTGAGGAACTCCGGGTTGGAGCAGACGTGGAAGGCGCGGCCGGTGTGGCGGCGGATCGCCTCGCGCACCTTGTTGGCGGTGCCCACGGGGACGGTGCTCTTGGTGATCACGATCTTCTCGGGGCCGTCCTCGGGCATGCTCTTCCCGATGGTCTCGGCCACGGCCAGCACGTGCTGCAGGTCGGCCGAGCCGTCCTCGCCCGGCGGGGTGCCCACGGCGATGAAGATCACCTCGGCGGCGCGCACGGCCGCGGACACGTCGGTGGTGAAGGAGAGCCGCCCCTCGCGCAGGTTGCGCTCCACCAGCGGCTCCAGCCCCGGCTCGTAGATGGGGAGCTCGCCGCGGCTCAGGCGGTCGATCTTCCCCTGGTCGATGTCGGCGCAGACGACGTCGTTGCCTGTTTCCGCCAGACAGGCGCCCGCCACCAGTCCCACGTAGCCGGTGCCCACTACCGCGATGTGCATGATTGTCTCGGGGATGCGCTGGGAAAGGGATGACGCCGTCCTGCGGAAGGCACGAAAGGCGAAGAAGATACGGGGATTCGCGGGCTGGAGCAAGCCGGGGCGCGTTGCATGAACTTCAAAATACCGGCCTCCTGAGACACGGAGAAACAGCAAGGCCTCACGCAGAGTCAGCAGAGTTAGCAGAGGAGAACACGGCAACGATGTCTTCTCTGCTACCTCTGCTTCCTCTGCGTGAGACGAGTCTTTTCGCTGTTCCTCTGTGTCTCTGTGCCTCTGTGTGAGTCATGCCGTTGCCGTTGCCGCCGCCCGCCCGGCGCCGCGGCGGGGGACGGCGCGGACGATGTCCACGATCCGCTCCAGGTCGGACCGCGTCAGGCTGGAGCCCGAGGGGAGGCAGAGGCCGCGGGCGAAGAGGTCCTCGGCCACGGCGCCGCCCACGCACGGGCGCCCGGCGAACACCGGCTGCAGGTGCATCGGCTTCCAGACGGGGCGCGCCTCGATGTCTTCGGCCTCCAGCGCCAGCCGCACCGCCTCGCGGTCGGCGCCGAACTCCGCGGGGTCGATGGTGAGGCAGGTGAGCCAGCGCGAGTGCCGGCCCCAGGGCGCCTCGGGCATGAATTCCACCCCCGGCAGGTCGCCCAGCGCCTGGCGGTAGAGCTCGAAGTTGGCCCGCCGGGCGGCCACGCGCTCCTCCAGCGCGGCGAGCTGGGCGCGGCCGATGGCGGCCAGCACGTTGCTCAGGCGGTAGTTGTAGCCGATCTCGGAGTGCTCGTAGTGCGGGGCGGGGTCGCGCGCCTGGGTGGAGAGCTTGCGCGCGTGGTCGACCAGCTCCGCGTCGGCGGAGACCAGCATCCCGCCGCCCGAGGTGGTGATCACCTTGTTGCCGTTGAACGAGAAGACCCCCGCCCACCCCAGCGTCCCCGGCGCGCGCCCCCGGTACGTGGCCCCCAGCGCCTCGGCGGCGTCCTCGATCACCGTCACGCCGTAGCGCTCGCAGGCGGCCAGGATCGGGTCCAGGTCGGCGCTCTGGCCGTAGAGGTGCACCACCACGACGGCCTTCGGGAGGCGTCCGGCGCGGGCCCTCTCCTCCAGCGCCTCCTCCAGGAGCGCCGGGTCCAGGTTCCAGGAGACGCGCTCGCTGTCGACGAACGCCGGGTGCGCGCCCAGGTAGACGGCCGGGTTCACGCTGGCCGAGAAAGTGAGCGTGGACACCAGCACCTCGTCGCCGGGGCCCACGCCGGCCAGCAGGAGCGCCAGGTGCAGCGCCGCCGTCCCCGAGCTGAGCGCCAGCGCGTGCGGAGACCCGACGGCGGCCGCGAACTCGCGCTCGAAGCCGTCCACGTGCGGCCCCAGCGGGGCGATCCAGTTGCTGGCGAAGGCGTCGGCCACGAGCTCCTGCTCGCGCCCGGTCATGTGCGGAGGCGAAAGGTAGATGCGGCCGGGTGCCGGTGCTGTCATGCGATCAGGGCGGACGCGGGTGGACGGACGCGGCGGAGCGCTCGCGAGCCGGCGAACGTACCCCGGCGGCCGCCGCCCGCGCAAGTCGGCGGGGCCTACGCGTCGGCCAGGTGCCAGCCGGCGGGGCGGTGCTTGATCGGGCGGGCGGGGACGCCGACGGCGGTGCAGTCGGGCGGGAGGTCGCGCACCACGGCGGCGCCGGCGCCCACGACGCTCCAGGCGCCGATCGCGACGCCCTGGATGACGCTGCACCCGATCCCCAGGTCGGCGCCTTCGCCCACGCGCACGGCGCCGGCCAGGAGCACCCCCGGGGCCAGGGTGGCGTAGTCGCCCACGCGGCAGTCGTGCGAGACGGTGCAGAGGCGGTTCAGCGTGGTGAAGGCGCCGACCTCCAGGTCCACCGTCAGCACGCACCCGGCGGTGACCAGCGCGCCCTCGCCCAGGCGGACGGAGGGGTGGAGCGCGACGCCCGGGTGCACCAGCGCGGGGAAGCCGGCCACGCGCCCGCGCAGCCGCTCCACCAGCCGCCGCTTGAGCGCCGGCGCGCCGACGCCCAGCGCCACGTGCGGCCGCACGCCGGACCCGTCCAGCCAGTCGATTCCGCCGAGCACGGTCAGGTCGCCGCGCGGCGTTCCCGGCGGCGCGCCGTCGTCCAGGAAGCCCAGCACCTCCCAGCGCGGGGCGGCGGCGTTCAGGTCGGCCAGCAGGGCGGCCACCTCGCGGCCGTGCCCGCCCGCGCCGTAGATCACCAGGGGCTCCACGCTCATCGGCTCATCGGACGCTTAAACCAGAAGAGACAACTGCAATTTCACACAGAGACGCAGAGACACAGAGAAACTCATCGCTCGCGTGGTTTTCCTCTGCTCCCTCTGCTTCCTCTGCGTGAGGCTTTATGCTGTTCAGGATCACCCCTCGGCGCGGCGGCCGGGGGAGCCGCGGAAGACTTCCATGGTGGCGTGGCCGGCGTGGCTGATCCCCTCGCGCCGGAACACCTTGCCCAGCGTCATGGCCAGGATCTTCAGGTCCAGCCAGAACGAGGCGTGGTCCACGTACCACGCGTCCAGGCGGAAGCGCTCCTCCCAGGTGAGCGCGTTGCGGCCGTTGACCTGCGCCCACCCGGTGAGGCCGGGCGGAACCTCGTGCCGGCGCGCCTGCTCGGGGGTGTAGAGGGGGAGGTACTCCATCAGCAACGGCCGCGGGCCCACCAGGCTCATGTCGCCCTTCAGCACGTTCAGCAGCTCGGGGAGCTCGTCCAGGCTGGCGCCGCGCAGGAAGCGCCCCAGCGGGGTGAGCCGCTCGGCATCGGGCAGCGTGCGCCCGTCGGGCCCCTCCGCGTGGCGCATCGTGCGGAACTTGTAGAGCGTGAAGGGCCTGCCCCCCAGCCCCGGGCGCCGCTGGCGGAAGAGGACGGGCGCGCCCAGCCTCGCGCGCACGGCCGCCGCGACCCCCAGCAGCACGGGCGAGAGCACCACCAGCCCGGCGGCCGCCACCACGACGTCCAGCGCGCGCTTGGCCGCGGCGCCGGCCCTACTCCTCATCGCGCGCCATCCGCGCCGCGCGCGCCGCCCAGCGCGACACCTCGAACAGCTCGTCCAGGGGGATCGGGGGCGGCCCGCCCGCGCGCACGGCCTGGGTCCAGGCGCGCAGCTCGTCCGCGTGCCCCTTGTCCATCGCCCCCGCGCGCTCCCAGAGCGGCCCGCGCACGCCGAAGCGCCGCAGCCGCCGCCAGTTGTCGATCGCCACCGTCTTCCCGTCCCAGAAGCACTCGATGCGCTCCTTGGGGAAGCTCCGCGCGCCCGTGGCCAGGTAGTGCACCGCGGCGGTCGACCCGTCCGCGAAGGCGATGGAGAGGTGCGCGATGTCGTCGATCGCCCGCCCCGCGGCGTCGCGCGCCACCACGACCCGCACGTCCGCGATCGGCGCGCCGGCCAGGAAGCGGCAGAGGTCCAGGAAGTGGCACGCCTCGCCCACGATGCGCCCGCCGCCCACCTCGGGGTCCTGCGTCCAGTGGTCGCGCGGGATCGCCCCCGCGTTCACGGTGGCGACGATGGAGACGGGCCCGGCGCGGCCCTGCAGCAGCCCCCGGACCTCGCGGGCCAGCGGCGCGAAGCGGCGGTTGAAGCCCACGGTCAGCAGCCGGCCGGACGCTTCCGCGGCCCGGGCGACGTCGTCCACCCCGCCCTCGTCGAGCGCCAGCGGCTTCTCCACGAAGACGTGCTTCCCCGCGGCCAGCGCACGCCCGGCGAGGGACGCGTGGCTGTCGTGGCGGGTGAGGACGAAGACGGTGTCGATCTCCGGGCTCTCCAGCACGGCCGACGCGTCGCTCGCCACGCGCTCGAAGCCGAACTTCTCCCCCGCCACCGCGCCGCTCGTCCCCCCGCTGGAGACGACGGTGTGCAGCCGGACGCCCATCCCCTTCAGCACGGGGAGCAGCGTCCGCACGGCGAAGTTCCCCGCCCCGATCATCCCGACCACGCCGGGCGCCGACGCCGGCCGCGGCGGGGAGAGCGAGACGATCCGCCGCTCGGCGGACGGGGCCCGGCCGCCGCGGTCCGGGTAGGTGAGGACGACGCCCAGGCTCGGCTCGCCGCCGGCGACCACGTCGTACGCCGCCGGCGCCTCCTCGAAGCCGAAGCGGTGGGTGACCAGCGGGAGCGGGTCCAGCGCGCCGCGCGCCATCAGCTCCAGCACCGCCTCGAAGTTGCGCTGCTCGGTCCAGCGCACGAAGGCGAGCGGGTAGTCGATCCCCCGCTCCTCGTAGTCGGGGTCGTAGCGCCCGGGGCCGTAGCTGCACGAGACGGCGAAGGAGAGCTCCTTCCGGTAGAAGTCGTCGCGGCGCAGGTTGAGCCCCGTGACGCCGACCAGGACCAGGCGCCCGCGCTTGCGGCTCATCTCCGCCGCCTGGTGCACCGGCTCGTCCGAGTCCGACGCCAGCGTCAGCAGCACCGCGTCCGCCCCCACCCCGCCCGTCTCCGCCAGCACGCGCTCGGCGACGGAGCCGGCCGAGCCGTCCAGCGCCGCCGCCCCGAAGCGCTCCGCCAGCGCCAGCCGCGCCGGGTCGCGGTCGATCCCGATCACCCGGCAGCCGTTGGCGCGCAGGAGCTGCACGGTGAGCAGGCCGATCAGCCCCAGCCCGTACACCACCACCGTCTCGCCGAGCGTGGGCGCCGCCAGCCGCACGCCCTGCAGGCCGATCGCCGCCAGCGGCGTGAACGCGGCCGCCTCCCACCCCACGCCGTCGGGGATGCGCGCGGCCAGGGTGTGCGGGACGCGGACGTACTCGGCGTGCGGGCCGTTGGTCACCACCCGGTCGCCCGCGCGGAAGCCCCCGGCGCGCGGGCCCGCCTCCACCACCACGCCCGCGTGGCAGTAGCCGAGGGGGATCGGGGCGTCGAGCTTGGCGCGCACGGCCTCCAGGGTGGGCGCCAGGCCGTCGGTGCGCACCTTGTCGAGCACCTGGCGCACCTTCTCGGGCTGGCGGCGGGCCTTCTGGAGGAGGTTGGCGCGCCCGAACTCCACCAGCATCCGCTCGGTGCCGGCCGAGACCACCGTGGCGCGCGTCTCCACCACCAGCGACGCGGCGCCGGCCCGCGGCACCGGCACCTCGGCCAGGCGGGTCTCCCCCGTGTTGAGCTGCTGCAGCAACTGCCTCATGCGATATCCGCTCTCTATCTCCAGGCGAAGCGTCGCCAGAAATCTCGATGATGGAACTGCTCGACAACGGGTCTGGGCGTGTCCCCCGCAAGCGGGGGCCGGGCTGCGCGCGCGGTAGGGCACGGTACGACTGTGCCCAACCGCGCCGGGCCACGGTCGCGCCAAACCCCACGGCGCGCCCGCGTCCCGGCCCTCCGGGCGCGCATCCCTCACGCGGAACTGCAGGGGACAGGGAACAGGGAACAGGGTACAGGGGATAGCCAGCAACTGCTCCCCGCCCCCGCCCCGCGCCGTTCCGTAGGGGCGAGCCTGCGAGTCCGAAGATAGCCGGCCTCGGCGCGAGTGGCCGCCTCCCGCGCAAGGCCAGCCTCCGCCGGTCGAGGCATGCCTCGCCCCTACGCAAAAACCCCGTCCCCCGCACCAATTTCCATCAAGTACCCTCTCCCGCGGTTGGGAGAGGGTGGCGGCTCTAAGGCCGCCGGGTGAGGGCCCCCGGCGGCCGCGCCGGAAGCCTGTCAGCCCGGGCCGATCGTCGTCACGACCACCGCCCCCTCGCGCGCGGGGCGGCGCACCTCCACGTAGCGCGACGGCAGGCGCACCCCGTAGCCCGGCGAGAACCATCCCGCCGTCTCCCCCTCCACGGCCGCCTTCACCTCGCACGACCCCTCGACCCGCACCGCGGCGGGATCGGCGTCCGGGTGCAGGAGCCAGCGCACGGCCGCCTCGTCCGCCACGCCCGGTTCCACCCGGTCCTCCACGCGCACCTCCGCCGCGCCGACGCGCACCGTGCGGCGCAGGCGGCCGGAAACCTCCGCCACCAGCGTCGCCGTCCTCCCGTCGAAGTCCGCCGAGACGAGGTCCGCGGCGGGCCAGAGGTACCACAGGAAGCGCGGGCCCCGCACCCCCGGCTCGCGGCCGTCCAGCACCGGGCCGTTGTGAACCCGCGCGCTCGCCAGCGCGTTGCGCCACGGCGGCGGCGCGTTGTAGGCGTACGTCCCGGGGTCCACCACCACCTCGCGCCCCCCGAAGCGCACGTCCAGCTGCAGCGGGTCCAGGTGCCCGGGGCGGCTGGAGTAGCGCCCCGCGCGCAGGAACACCCGCGCCGCGCCCACCCGCGCCGCCGCCCAGCCCGACGCGCCGCTCCACACCCCGTCCCCCCGCGCCGGCGCGGTCGCCGGCCGATCCATCCCGAGCCACGCCAGCGTCTCCGCGCACGGCGCCACGTCCTCCGGGAGCGCGAGCCCCCACGTGGCGCACGCGGCGGTGACGACGGGGCGGAAGTCGCGGAAGCCGGCCGTCGTGATCGGGTGGACGAAGGCGCCGTCGTTGGCCCCGTGGTTCGGCACCGTCCCGGTCGACGGCTCCATCACCGCCAGCAGGAGGTCGACCGCCGCCTCCAGGCGAGCCCGCGCCTCCTCCGGCAGCGTCTCGCCCACGGAGCGCAGCGCCCGCTCGGCCACCACGCACTGGTCCAGCGCCAGGCGCAGGTAGGTGAACGAGTGCTGCACGTACCAGCCGTCCGCCGCGAACTGCTCGGGGACGAGCCGCGCCAGCCAGCGCCGCCCCCGCTCCAGCCACCGCCGCGCCTCCGGGTGCCGGTCGCGGAACCGCACGCCCAGGGCGACCAGTCCCGCGGCCTCGGAGAGCGCGTGGTTGTTGCGCTGCGACACCGCGTAGCCGAGCGCGTCGGCGATCCGCTCGCCCGAGGCGGCCAGCACCTCGGCGAGGCCGTCGACCCGCGGCAGGTTCGCCTCCGCGTAGAGGAGCGCCACGGCGCGGATCGCCGTCTCCTGCCCGCAGGCCCAGTGCGGCCCCCGGAAGGGCGGGCTGCTCCGTCGCCACGCGTCGAACGTCCGCCAGAAGGCGTCGGCGTAGCGCCCGTCCCCCGTCACCAGGAAGCCGCGCACCAGGTCGTACGCCCAGCCGAAGCGCCCCGCCTCCCACACGTCCTTGATGTCGCCCGCGGCCGCGTCCAGGTGGGGGACGGTCCACCACGCCGCGCCGTCCGCGTACTGGTGGCCGGTGGCCGGGTTGCGCAGCCACTCCCGGGCGTCGCGCGGCAGCGGGCGCCACTCCCGGCGGTACGCCTGGTGCGACCCCGCCGTCACGCGCTCCGCCCGCTCGAACGCCGCCTCGCGGCCCACCGCCGCCGCCAGCCGCGCCGCGTCCACCCGGAACGGATGGTCCGCGGGAACGGCGGCCGAAGCGGGGGCGAAGCGCGGCGCCGCGCGGAAGCGGCCGGCGGCGCGGCGGGCCTCGTGCGCGGCGCGCAGCGCCGCCCCGCGCGCGCCGTAGGTGCGGGCCAGGGTGCGCGCCGCCGCCGGCCAATCTTTAAGCGGCAGCATCGCCCGCGCGGGGCTCGCCGGGAAGGAGCGAGCGGAGCACGTGGTCCAGACGGTCCGCCAGCACGGGGCGGTCGTGCTCGCGCGCCACCCAGGCGCGCCCCGCCTCGCCGATCCGCCGCCGCTCGGCCGCCGGGAGCGCGGCCAGGCGCTCCACCGCCTCGGCCAGCGCCGCGCCCGAGGCGTCCGCCGCCTGCACCCCGGCGCCCGCCGCGCGCACCATCTCGGCCACCTCGCCGGGGACGTTGCAGGCCACGGGGAGCGCCGCCCCGAAGTAGTCGAACAGCTTGTTGGGGCTCACCCCGAAGGAGAAGAGCGGCGCCTCGCGCAACACCATCAGCCCCGCGTCGGCCTCGGCCAGGAGCGCCGGCATCGCCGCCTTCGGGACGGGAGAGCGGAACTCCACGTTCTCCAGCCCCCGCCGCGCCGCGTCGTCCACCAGTCCCGCTTTCGAAGGCCCGTCGCCCACCAGCAGGAAGCGGATCCCGCCCCGCCCGCGCAGCCGCTCCGCCGCGTCCAGCACCGCCTCCAGCCCGTTGGCCGGCCCGTGCGCGCCCGTGTAGACGCAGGTGAGGCCGGGGCGCTCCGGACGCCGCACCTTCGCGAACGCCGCCGCGTCGACCCCGTTCGGCACGTGCACCAGCTTCGCGGGATCGACCCCGCGTTCGGCCAGGTACGTGGCGGACCCCCGCGCCAGCACCACCACGCGGTCGGCGCGGCGGTAGAGGCGCCGGGCGATCCGGTCCAGCGCGCGGTAGCCGGGCCCGCGCCGGCCGCCCGCGGCCAGCAGGCTCTCGGGCCACAGGTCGCGCACCTCGAAGACGAAGGGCACACCCAGCCGCCGCGCCACCCGCTCCGCCGCCAGCGCCGCGAAGAGGTGGGGCGACGAGCCGATCACCACGTCGGCCTCGTCTCCCGCGCCGCGCCACACGCCGGCGCTGAACGATAGCCAGTTGAGCGCGCGGCGCCAGTCGTTGCGCCGGTAGGGGGCCGCCCACAGCCAGCGGAAGCGCACCCCGTCGATCACCTCGTCGTAGGGACGGCGGTCGCTGGGGCCGGCGCGGCGGCCGTAGCGGCGGGTGTGCAGGTTCAGGTCGCTGGCGGCCACGGTCACGTCCCAGCCGCGCCGCACCAGCTCGCGAGAGAGCTCGAAGTGCCGCGTCCCCCCGCCCTGCTCGGGAGAGACGGCGAAGTGGTTCACCCACAGGAGAGAAGGCATCGCGCGAGAGAGGCGGTCCGGGGCGGGGGGCACGCGGCTCAGTAGAGGTATCCCCACACCGCCAGCACGTTGACCGCCGCCCCGGCGGCCAGCCGCAGCGCCTTCCAGCCGGAGGCGCGCGTGTAGTACGCCGCAGCCACCACCAGCATCGGCGCGGCCACCACCACGTAGCGCGAGCTGAACTGGAAGGTGATCGTGGCGCACGAGGCCACGATCAGCAGCGACCCGGCCGCGGCGAAGAGGAAGACCGGCTCGCTGCGCCGCAGGTAGCAGTTGCGCACGGTGGCCGCCACGAACAGGAGCCCGGCCCCCACCAGCAGCGCCGAGGCGGCGTGCGTGTAGAGCGCCACCAGCGGCGGGGAGAGCAGGCGCGAGGCCACGGTGGAGAGCGGGGTGATGCGGACGGCCCCCGTGGCCGCGTTGACCAGGGTCCCGCCCAGCAGGATCGCCGCGGCCCAGCGGGGCGGGATCGCCAGGTAGCGCGGCGCCAGCACGGCCATGATGAAGGCGGCGTACCCGGCGCCCAGGACGGCGTACCCCGGCACCAGCCCGCTCCCCGGCACCTCCGCGTAGGCGGGCGGCAGCACGCTGCCCCAGACGGCGAACACCGGGACGCAGACGGCCGCCGCGGCCAGTCCGAACGCCAGCGCCACCGGCGCCGCGCGCGCCCCGCGGGCCGCCGCCGCCAGGGGCACCGCCCCCAGCGCCAGCAGGTACGGCTGGCGTCCCAGGATGGCGATCCCGAAGCACACCCCGGCGGCCGCGCCGAGCGCCAGGCGCGCCCCCGCCCCCTCGCGCCGGCCGAGCGCCGCCGCCAGCAGGAGCAGGCTCAGGGCGGCGAAGAAGATGGCGGGGGTCTCGGTGAGCGCCAGGCACGCCACCGCGCCGAGCCCCGGGACGCACAGCACGTCCGCGCCGGCGAGCGGGGGGGCGCCGGCCCCGAGCGATGCCACGCAGCGGACCATGGCCAGCGCCGTCGCCGCAGTGAAGAGCAGGCTCACCACCCGCACCCCCGGCGCCGCCAGGCCGGTGAGCGGCCGCGCCAGCCAGTGGACCACCGTGTACAGCGGTCCGGCCGGCTCCGGCAGGCTCCGCAGGAAGCGGACGCCCAGGCCGTGCAGGTCGACCAGCCGCACGGTAGCCAGGTACCCCGGCTCGTCGTACGTCACCGGCCGCCGCGAGAGCGCGACCAGGGCGCAGAAGACCGCGAAGGTGGCGAGCGCCACGGCCGCGCACACGAGCGCCCGGCGGTCGGGCGCGGCGCGCCCCGCGTCCGGCGCCGCCGTCTCCCGGCGCTCCGCGGCGGGGACGCCGAGGGAGCTCATCGGGCGGCGCCCGCGTGCGGGCGGGCCCCGGTGAGCGCGGGCACGGGCGGGTCCACGAACATCCGGCACCAGAGCTCCGCGCACACCAGCGCGAAGAGCGTGTACGCCGCGTCGACCTCGCCGCGCCGGTCCTGCTCCACCAGGCGCGCCACCGCCGCCGGCTCGAACCAGCCGCGCCGCGAGAGGGCGTCGGCCGAGAGCGCGTCGTCCACCAGCGGGCGCAGCTCCTGGTGCAGCCAGCGCCGGAGCGGCGCGCCGAAGCCGGTCTTGGGGCGGTAGATCACCTCGCGCGGGAGGAAGGGCTCCATGGCGCGCTTGAAGACCGCCTTCCCCACCGCCCCGCGCTGCTTCATCCCCGGCGGCACGCGCGTGGCGAAGTCCACCAGCTCCTGGTCGAGCAACGGGACGCGCACCTCCACCCCGGCCGCCATCCCCGTCTTGTCGGTGTAGTTCAGGTTGTGGTCGGCCAGGAAGTGCTTCGCCTCCAGGTACAGCATGCGGTTGAGCGGGTCGCGCTCGGCGGGGATGCGCGCCAGGCTGGCCAGCAGCGGCCCCGCGGTGTCCACCTCGCGCGTGGCGGCGGCGAACGCCGGGGTGTAGAGCGCGCGGCGCACCGCCTCGCCGCTCCACCAGAAGTAGCCGGCCAGGCGCCGGTCGGCCGCCAGGTCGGCGTGCGCGAAGGCCTTGGCCGTGCGGCGGACGGCGGGGCGGTCGAGCACCGCGGCCCCGCTCCGCCCCTCGCCCACCCAGCGGGCGGAAGCCGCCAGCCCGCGCCGCACCGGGCGCGGCAGCCACCCCCAGGCCCGCTCCAGCCGGAGCGCGCGGTGGCGGCGGTACCCCGCGAAGAGGTCGTCGCCGCCCGCGCCGGAGAGGAGCACCTTCATCCCGTCGCCCCGGGCCGCCTCGGCGATCAGGAGCGCGTTGATCGGCGCGGGGTCGGCCTGCGGCTCGTCCAGGTGCCAGAGCATGCGCTCCAGGTGCCGGATGGCGTCGGGCTCGATCTCCAGCACCGAGAGGTCGACGTCCAGGTGCTCCGCCACCCGGCGCGCGTAGGGGAGGTCGGCGGGGTTGCCCTCCACCTCGCCGTCGCCGCGGAAGCCGATGGCGTAGCAGCGGGGGCGGTAGTCGGGGCGGGCGCGCCGCATCATCGCGACGACGGCGCTGGAGTCGAGCCCGCCGGAGAGGAAGGCGCCCACGGGGACGTCGGCCACCATCTGCCGCTCCACCGCCGCCTCCACCTCGGCCGCCAGCCGCTCCGCCACCTCGGCCTCGGAGCCCTCCAGCCACTCGCGCCCGTACGGGAGATCGTAGTGGCACCACTCGCGGGCGATCCTCCCCTCGCGCAGGAGCAGCGCGTGCCCGGGCGCGAGCTTGCGCACCGCCTTGAGCATCGTGTGCGGCGCCGGCGCCCAGAGGTAGGCCAGGTGGTGGTGCAGCGCGGCCGGGTCCACCTCGCGCGGCACCCCCTCCCACTGCAGGAGCGACTTGATCTCCGAGCCGAAGAGGACGCCCCCGGGCAGGGCCGCGTGGTAGAGCGGCTTCACCCCCAGCCCGTCGCGCGCCACCAGCACGTCGCCGGGGCGGACGCCGTCCCGCTGGCCAAAGGGGCGGCCGTCGTAGAGCGCCAGGGCGAAGATCCCGTTCAGCCGCTCCAGCGCCCGCGGGCCCTCGTCCGCGTAGAGGTGCAGGACCACCTCGGTGTCGGTGCGGGAGTGGAAGCGGTGCCCCTTCGCCTCCAGCTCGCGCCGGAGCTCGCGGAAGTTGTAGATCTCGCCGTTGTAGGTGAGCCAGAGCCCGGCCTCGGGGCGCCCCTCGCCCCGGTGCACGCCGCAGCGGGGGCAGTCGAGCCCCATCGGGTTCTTCCCGGCAGGGGAGAGGTCGATGATGGAGAGCCGCCGCTGCGCGAGCCCCACGCGCGCGGCCGGCCCCGCCGGGTCGAGGACGCGCACGCCCTCGCCGTCGGGCCCCCGGTGCGCCACGCAGGCGATCATCCGTTCCAGCAGCCCCAGGGGGAAGTCCCCCGCGAACCCCGCGATCCCGCACATCGTCTGAAGGCCGGTGCTCGAAAGTTCCGTCGATTTCCAGTGAGTCCTTAGTGCTTAGTCCTTCGTCCTGAGTGCCAAGTGCCCAGTGCCGAGTGCTGAACTGCGCAGAGGCACCGATCAGGCTCAGGGCTCAACCCTGAGGACTAAGGACTAAAACACCAAGGACTCAGGACTTGGCACTACCCGCCCGGACCGCCTCCACGTACAGCGCCTCGGCGCGCTCCATCACCCGGCCGTGCTCGGCGCGCTCGGCCACCAGCGCCTGGTTGCGCGCGGCGGCGCGGCGGCGCAGCGGCTCGTCGGCCAGCGCGCGCACGACGGCGCCGGCCAGGGCGCGCGGGTCGGCCGGGTCGCAGAGGAGCCCGTTCTCGCCGGACGCGATCCACTCGCGCACCGAGGCGATGTCGCCCGCCACGGGGAACGCCCCGCACGCCATCGCCTCCAGCAGCGTGTTGGGCGTGCCGTCGAACTCGGAGGGCGACACCGCCACCTCGGCCCGGCGGAACAGCTCCGCCATCTCCGCGGGCGCCAGCGTGGGCAGGAGCCGCACCGCGCCGCCGATCCCCAGCTCGCGCACCCACGCCTCGGCCCGCGCCTGCCCCGCCATCCCCACGCAGGCGAAGACCGCGCCGGGGCGCTCGGCCAGCACCCGCGGGACGGCGCGGAAGAACGCCTCGTTGCGCACGTAGGCGCGCAGGCCCCGGGGGTTCAGCACCAGCGGCGCCCCCGCCGGGATCCCGAACCGCTCGCCGAGCGCGGGGTCGGCCGGGCCGGGGTGGAAGAGCTCCGGCCGCACCCCGCCGTTGCCGGGGAGGACGGCGGCGGGACGCCGCGCATCCCACCCCCAGCGCGCCGCCAGCCGCAGGTCGCGCTCGCAGTCGGGGTGGAGCGCCGAGGCCGCGCCGAGCGCGCGGCGGGTGAGCCGCGCCACGAGAGGGTAGCACTCGGCCCACAGCTCCAGGTCGTTCCCCCAGACGGAGACGACCAGCGGGTACGCTTCGCCCTCCAGCGCCAGGGCGGCGGCGATCCCCTCGTAGGGGATGCGCATGGCGTGCACCAGCAGCGGGTCGATCTCGCGCACGAGCGCGCGCAGGCGCCCCGCGTGGCGGCGGACCTCCAGCGGCGCCAGCCAGCCGAACACGGCCGGGAAGAGGGCCGAGACCGCCCGCGCGCGCACCCGCCGCATGAGGCCGGGCCGCGCCGCTCCGGGGCCCGCGGGCGCCGCCGCCTGCCCCCCCGCGAAGCGCGCGAAGGCCACGGGGACCACGTGGAAGCCCGCCAGCCCCAGCCCCGCCGGGTCGCAGGGGAAGGTGGAGACCAGGTGCACCCGGTGGCCGCGCGCGGCGAAGTGGGAGATCCAGTTGCGCGCGATCGGGCTGCGGCCGTCGGCCACGAAGCAGAGCCGGCTCCCCGCGGGGAGCCGCGCGGCCGCGTCCACGGACGACTCCTCCTCGGCCGCCGGCGCGCGGGAAGGGCCCGCGGACGTCACGCCTCGCACAGGTCCTCGCCCCGCAGCACGGCCCCCAGCAGCGCCGCCAGGCGGGGCGCCGCCCGCGCCGGCGCCCCGCCCTCGGCCGCGGCGCGGGCGCTCTCGGCCAGCCGGCAGCGGTCGGGGCACTCCGCCAGCGCCCGCATGCGCTCCGCCAGCGCCTGGGCGTCGCCCACCGGGAAGAGCCACCCCGTCTCGCCGTCGCGCACCAGGTCGGCGGCCGCGTTCACCCGGTCCGACGCCAGCACGGGGAGCCCCGCGGCCAGCGCCTCGTGCACCACCAGCCCCCACCCCTCCTGGCGCGAGGGGAGCACCAGCGCGTCGGCGGCCGCGAACCAGCGGGGGAGCTCCGGCGGCTGGACGAACCCGGCCCAGCGCACGCTGTCGGCCACCCCCAGCTCGCCGGCCATCCGCTCGAAGCGCTCGCGGTGCCGCCCGTCTCCCACCAGCACCAGCGTGGAGGCCACCCCCCGGCCCCGGAGCGCCGCGTGCGCCGAGAGCAGCGTGTCGACCCCCTTGCGCGGGATGAGCTGGCCGCAGAAGAGGAAGAGCGGGCCGCCGCCGCCGGAGACCCCCAGCGAGGCGCGCACCTCGGCCCGGGCCCGCGCGCGCGCCTCGCCGTCCAGCCGGAAGCTCTCCACGTCGGCCGCGTAGCGGAAGTCGGCGATGCGGCGCTCGGGCACCCCCGCGCGCCGGTACGAGGCCACCGCGCGGCTGCCCACGGCCAGCACGCCGTACGCCGAGCGCAGCACCCGGCGCAGCACCGCGCGCAACGCCCGGCGCAGCGCCGGCCGCGGCCCGTGCGAGAGCTCCTCGCCCCAGTACAGCCAGGGGACTCCTTCCGCGCGCAGGGCGTGCGCGGCCAGCCGCATGGTGGGGATGGTGTACGAGCCGGAGAGCACCGCCACGTCGGGGCCGAAGGCGCGGATCACCCCGGCCACCCCCGGGTTCACGTGCACCATCCCGCCGGGCGAGCGCCCCTTCATCACCGTGTACGGGTAGCCCTTGGCGCCCTCGGCCGCCCAGGAGCGGTTCGGCTCGTTCCAGGCGCAGTACGCCACCAGGAGCTCCACGCCCGGCTGCGCCGCGACGTGGCGGAAGAGCGCGTCGTTGTACGGGGTGGGCACGCCCTTGAGGACGAACACCCTGGGCATCAAGCCCCCGCCGCCAGGGCGCGCCGCTGGGCCCGGCGCGCCGCCCACATCATCAGCAGGGCGGGGAGGATCAGGAAGCACCACTCCCGCACCATCTCGGCGAAGTAGCCCCGGCTCATGAACTGCAGGAGCCAGATGTAGCTGATCGCCAGCACCGCCTGGCGCACCGGGTCGCGCGGGTCGGTCCGGAACCACGCCCAGAGCGCCCGCACCAGGATCCCGAACAGGAGCATCCCCACCACCACCCCCACCCAGCCGAAGGCCAGGTAGTACTCGCCGAAGTTCGGGATCGCCATCCCGTACAGCATGGCGCCCGGCGTGCCGAACGACTCCGCGATCCACGGGAGCCACTCCGGCCACGGCTTCCCCGGCCAGAGGGCGCGCGGGACGGGGAGGACGAGCGGGTAGACGAACGGGCCGGCGTAGGCGTAGTCGGTGTAGTTCGGCACCATCCCGGTGACCGACAGGAAGCTCTCGAAGATCCGGGTGTCCTCCAGGCCGCTCTCCAGGGCGTCGAGCGGCGTGAAGCTCAGGCTCCCCGCCGCGCCGAAGCTCCTGAAGTAGAGCCGGGCCCCCGCGTACCACCCCGCCGCGATGAAGACCAGGGCGACGCCGGCGGTCACCGTCAGGAGCCGGGGGCGCCGCCCGCGCTTCAGGTAGTAGAGCATCGCGCTCGCCCCCATGAAGACCAGGATGCGGTAGCGGAACCCGAGCGACGCGTACATCACCACCATCAGGATCCAGAACGACCACTGCACGAAGCGGCTGCGGAAGCCGCGGCTGGCGGCCAGCACCAGGAACGCCGGAACCAGCCACTCCATGGTCAGCAGGAACCACGCGACGTCCTGCCCGCCGCCGCCCACCGACTCGGCCGAGGCCACCACCCCGGGGAGGAGGAGGCGGGCCACCCCCTGCCCCGAGACCTGGAGCCAGAGGGCCGTCCCCGCCACCGCCACCAGGCTCACCCGCCACCCCCAGCGCCTGAGCGCCCTCAGGCCCGGCTCGGTGAGGGGGAGCGGGGCGGCGAAGCGCTCTCCCATCCGCCGGCCCACGGGGAGCACGTACCCGATCCAGGTGGCCAGGATCGGGAGGGTGACCAGGGCCAGCCCGCGCGCGTACATCCGCGTGAAGTCCCGCCCGCCGAAGCGCACCTCGCCCGTGGCGATGTGCACCAGGGGCCCCAGGGAGTAGAAGAGGAAGAAGATGACGCAGACGAACGTGAGCGGCTCGAACATGTCGAACCGCCCCTGCCACCACCGCACGGCGAGCGGCGCCAGCGAGAGCAGCCCCACCAGCGCCGCCAGCAGCAGCTCGGGGCCCATGAACCGGGACTGCGTGACGGCCACGACGACGCCCACGCCCGCCGCGGCCAGCAGGCAGGCGGTGACGAGGAGTCGCGAAGACGCCGGGGGGGAGGCGGATGCCACTTCCACTGCAGAGTCCGGGTCGAGCGTTCGGCGGCGGGGAGCGAGCGCCGAAAGTAGCCAACAAGCGCGCCCCGGTCAACCAGTTAGCCCCTCCGGCGGCCGCTCCCCGGCCGGGTCCAGGCCGCGGACGACGCCGGCCACGCTGCGCCGGAACGCGGCCCAGGAGTGCCGCTCGGCGGTCCGCCGCGCCTCGGCGCGCATCTCCCGCAGCTCCGCGCGGTGCCTGTGGCACCAGAGGAGCCGCTCGGCCAGGGCCTCCACGTCGCGCAGCGGAACCACGAACCCCTCG
Source organism: Longimicrobium sp. (assembly GCA_036389795.1). Lineage (NCBI taxonomy): Bacteria > Pseudomonadati > Gemmatimonadota > Longimicrobiia > Longimicrobiales > Longimicrobiaceae > Longimicrobium > Longimicrobium sp. Next base: position 3,853 of record DASVWD010000127.1, on the reverse strand, counting down.
CGCCCCTCGCGCACCAGGTCGGCGGCCCCGGTGTTCGGGGTGCCGATCACCGGGGTGCCGCAGGCGAGCGACTCCAGGTAGACCAGCCCGAACCCCTCGGCGAGCGAGGGCATGCAGAACACGTCGCTGGTCCGGTAGAGCTCGCGCAGCCGCTCCGCGTCCACCGCCACCTCGGCGCGGAAGAGCCCCTCGTAGCGCGCCAGCAGCTCCCGGTCGAGCCGGCCGCGCCCCGCCAGCACCAGCTCGGCGCCGGGGAGGGCGAGGCGGCGCCACGCCTCCAGCAGGTAGCGCAGCCCCTTGCGCTGGGCCATCTGCCCCACGAAGAGCACCCGGAAGGGGCCCTCCGGCGGCGCCGGGGGAGGGCGGAAGAAGTCCAGGTCCACCCCGTAGGGGATCACCCGGATCCGCTCCGCCGGCACGCCGTTCTCCACCAGCGTGGACGCGGTGTAGCGCGACGCCGCCAGGCAGACGTCGGCCAGGCCGGGCTCGGCGCAGAGCTGCCGGAAGCGCGTCTCGTCGCCGCGGATCTCCTCCTCGGTGGCCATCGACCCCACGCAGTCGGGCACCAGCTCCATCTCCTCCCGCAGCAGGCGCCGCACCGAGGCGGGGTGGGGGTGCACCTGATGGATCGCCCGGGGGAGCCCCTCCGCGGCGGCCGTGAACGCGGCGTACGCGTAGTAGCTGAACGAGAACACCCCCGCGCCCCGCCGGCGGGCCAGGCGCCCGGCGCGCGTCCCCAGGCGGTGGTCGCGCGCGCCCGGGCGGCCCCCGGCCACCGCGTTCAGAGCCATCTCGCCCAGCGACATCTCCACCCGGCGCGAGGGAACCCCGTCGCGGAAGCGGCGCCCGAGCCGGGCGCGCGCGCCGCCGGGGAGCAGGTGCGCCAGCGCGCGGAACCACGCCCGGTCGAGCGGCGAGTACCAGTCGGTGACGAGCGCCTCCAGGAGCCCCGCCTCCTCCAGCGCCAGCGGGACCTGGTACGCGTCCCGGGCGCCCGCCTGCACCACGACCCACCGCATCCGGACATCCTTTCCTGCCGCCCGGCACGGCGGGCGGGAGCGGACCTCGTCGACTCGTACCGGTCCGGCAAAAGACTTTTCTCACGCAGAGTCAGCAGAGCTGGCAGAAAAACCCCTCTGTCGACTCCGCCGACTGTGCGTGAGGCCTGGTGTTTTCCGATCCGGGATCATACCGCCGGCGCGCCTCCCCGATGCACGCGAGTGGCGGGCGGTCCCGCGCGGACCACCCGCCACTCGCTCGGCGGCCGCGCGGGAGGCGCGGCCGGACCGCCGGGCTACTTGACCCCCAGGAGCGCCACGTGCGCGGCGGTGCGGTAGAGGTTGGCCGACGCGTCGACGGTGTTGAGCAGGTGCACGCGCCGGCACTGCGCGCGGATCTGCCGGTAGTTGTCGAACACCGAGTACGAGTACGCGAGCCCGTCGCCCTCGGAGAGCGTGTAGCCCTTCCCCCGCGTCTTCACCAGGTCGGCCACGCGCCACAGCCCGAGCGCGGCCAGGACCTGCTTGACGCCCCGCGACAGCGGCCCGCCCTGGCCGAAGCGGTTGGCGTCGGAGATGAAGACGGCCTTGCGCGCCACCCGCAGCATCTCGGCCACCGCCACCTCCGGCCGGGGGACGTGGTGCAGCACGGCGAACTCGCACACCAGGTCGAACTCGCCGTCGGCGAACTGCAGGCGGGTGGCGTCGCCCTGCCTCAGCTCGTCGGCGGAGAGCCCCTTGCGCAGCCCCTCCTCGATCAGCGCCGGCACCGGCTCCACGCCCACCACGCGGACGTCGGGGCGGCGCTCGCGGATGAACTTGACGGTGCGGCCGGTCCCCGCGCCCACGTCCAGCACGGAGCGGATCTCGAAGAAGTCGAGCACCGCGAGCATGAACGAGAGCGCGAAGTAGTGCTCGTCGCCTTCGGCCAGGTGCATCTCGTCGTAGCTCGCCGCGGTCGCCGCGTAGTACTCCCGCTGGAGCTCCACTTCCGATCGTGGGTCTGCCATGCAATGCGTCCGCATCGAGAGGGTGGGCGCCGGGCCGGCGGCGGCCCGTGCTTGACACGGGGGCGCCCGGCCGGCGAAATATTCCCACTTTCGCGGCGATCCGTCAACCGGACGCGCGCCTGCGGCCGCGGCGCGCCGCCGTGTGCCCGGCCCTCTCCCGGGCGGCGGCGAACCGAGCTCGGCCCCCGACGGCAACGGATGAAGATTCTGATCTGGGCGCGCACCTTCCACCCGAACGTGGGCGGGACCGAGCAGGTCACCTGGCTGCTGGCCCGGGAATGGGTGGCGCTCGGCCACGAGGTGCGGGTGGTGACGCGCGCCGCGGCGGCCGGCCCGGAAGACCTGGGCTTCCCGGTGCTCCGGCGCCCGGGGTACCGCGAGATCCTGCGACAGGTCCGCTGGTGCGACGTCTACTACCAGGCGGGGCTGAACCTGCGGGGCCTCTGGCCGCTCCTGCCGCACCGCCGCCCCTGGTTCGTCACCCACCACATGCCGATCACCGAGCCGGGCCAGCGGCCCGACTTCCGGGCCCGGGTGGCGCGCGTGGCGGCGCGTCGCGCCCGCGGGATCGCGGTGAGCCGCGCGGTGGCGGCCGTGACCCCGGGGTGCGTGGCGGTGATCCCCAACCCGGTGGCCGACGTCTTCCGGGCGCCGCCGGGCGTGCCCCGCGACCGCGAGCTGGTGTTCGTGGGGAGGCTGATCGCGCAGAAGGGAGGGCACGTCCTGCTGGACGCGCTGGACCGGCTGCGCCGCGCGGGGCGCCGCCCGGCGCTGACCATCGTGGGCGCCGGGCCCGAGGAAGACGCCCTGCGGGAGCAGGCCGCCCGGCTGGGGGTGGCGGAGCAGGTGGCGTTCGCCGGCGTGCGCCGGGGCGCCGACCTGGCCGCGCTCCTGGCCCGGCACCAGGTCGTGGTGGTGCCGTCGATCGGGAGCGAGGGCTTCGGCCTGGTGGCGCTGGAGGGGATCGCCTGCGGCTGCGTGGCGGTGGGGAGCGCGGTGGGGGGGCTCCCCGAGGCGATCGGGCCCTGCGGCCTCGCCGTCCCCGACGGCGACCCGGCGGCTCTGGCCGCGGCGCTGGAGACGCTGCTCGCAGATCCCGACCGGCGGGCGGCGCTCCGGGCCCGCGCGCCCGAGCACGTGGCCGCCCACCAGCCGCGGCGCGTGGCCGAGTCGTACCTCCAGCTCATGCAGCCGGCCGCGCGGCGGCGGGCCCCGAGCCCGCTGGACTCGCCCCTCCCGCGGGCCACCGGCACGGAGGCGGCCTGATACCAGTTTGCAGAGGATCGTTCGGGTATAGGTCCTGAAAAATCTCACACAGAGACACAGAGACACAGAGACACAGAGACACAGAGGCACAGAGGCACAGAGGCACAGAGAAAAACGAAGCCCTTCGGTTCTCTGTTCCTCTGTGTCTCTGTGTGATTTCGATCTGTTCGGAATCAGAACAATGCTCTGCAACGTGGTATGATACCGCTTTGGGGAGGATCGCTCAGGCCCAGGTCCTGGAATTCTCACCGGGTCCGACAAAAGACTTTTCTCACGCAGAGTCAGCAGAGTAGCAGAGAACCCCTCTGTTGACTCTGCCGACTCTGCGTGAGGCCTGATGCTTTTCCGGATCCAGTCTCATGCCAGACTGCCGAGCCTCGTTCTGATTCCGAACTGATTTGGATCACCAGATTCCGTGATTGATTGTGCAAAGAGAGAGATGTCATCCTGAGTCTTCCACCGCGCTGCGCGCGACCACGGAGGATGAAACGGGGTTGTAGTTCTCCCTCCCACCGCGCAGCGGGGGGAGGGCCGGGGAGGGGGGCTACCCGCGGCGAGCACCGAAGCCCGTCACAGCGC
>DASVWD010000126.1 GCA_036389795.1 Longimicrobium sp. | reverse complement strand
GAGAGGCTCGGCTACAAGGTGGAACTGCGGAAGGCCGCCTGAAGAGCGCGACCCCGGCTCCGTAGTTTCTATTCAGGGAGCCGCTGCGCCGAACCTGCCCCGACACCAGTGTCTGGCGGCGACCGAAGGATCTACTCACCCTGGAGCGAGGCCGGCTTTCGCGCACTTTCCCCTGGCCACCAGACACGCGGAGTAGATTCTCCGGTCGCGTCCAGCCTCCGGTGCGGACGCGAGCCAGGCGCGGACGCTCCCCTCGGAATGACAGACGTGGGCGCGTGGACGCGCATCATCTCACTCGTCCCCTGAATTTCCATCGAACCATACCGACACCTCCTCCAGCGGCTTGCGGCGGAGGTCGGGCACGGCGGCGTCGGGGGCCGGGTAGCCGACGGGCATCAGCAGGAAGGGCTTCTCGTTCTCGGGGCGGCCGAGGAGCTTCGAGAGGAAGCCCATCGGCGACGGGGTGTGGGTGAGCGTCGCCAGGCCCATGTGGTGCACGGCGGCGATGAACAGCCCCGCCGCGATGCCGCAGCTCTCCGTCGTGTAGTAGTGCGTGCGGCGCTTGCCGTCCGGCCGCAGCCCCCACGCCTGCCGGAAGAGCACCACCACGTACGGCGCGTCGGTGATGTGCGACTTCTCGAAGTCGGTGCCGAGCGGCGCCAGCGCCTCGATCCACTCCGGCGGCATCCGCCCGCCGTAGTTCCTGCGCTCCTCGTCTTCCGCCGCCTCGCGGATCCGCCGCTTCAAATCGGAATCGGACACCACCACGAACGTCCACGGCTGCTGGTGCGCGCCCGAGGGCGCCGTGCTCGCGGTGCGCACCGCCAGCTCCACCAGCTCGCGCGGGACCGGCTCGTCGGAGAAGGCGCGCGCCGAGCGCCGCCGCTCCATCTCCGCGTGGAAGCCGCAGGCGCGGCGCAGCATCTCCTCCGGCGCCAGGCGGGCGAAGCCGAGCGGGCGGAACGGGTGCTCGCCGGGAGGCATCGGGCGCGGTCGCCGCCTCGGCCGCCTACGGCGCCGGGGCCGGGGCCGTGGCCCCCGGCGGGCGGCGCTCCAGCGTGAGCCCCTGCACCGGGACGCCGCCGCCGAAGACGCGCCCCGACTCGTCGAGGGTGAGCTGGACCTCCACGTTGGAGATCTGGATGCGCGCCTGGTTCCCCTCGAGGATGACGGTGGCGGTGGCCGGCTGGCCGCCTCCGCTGGCCGCCCATATCGGCACCTGCACCGGGCTGCCGCCGATCGCACGCGCCCGCCGGACGATCTGCTCCAGCAGGGAGGGGCTGGGGTTCACGAAGGGGATGGACCCGGCCGGGATCTGGCGGCGCGCGCTGAGCGGAGGCCCCTGGCCCGCCTGCTCCAGGAACACGCTGTCGCCCATGAAGACGGCCTCCGAGGTCCGCGCCGCCACGGTGTCGGCGCGCCGGAACTCCTCCACCCGGATGCGCGTGACCGTGGCGTCGGTCGCCAGGTCCGCGGTGATGGCGGCGCGGTTGCCGGCGGGGCCGGTCAGCACCGTCTCCAGCCGCTCGGGCGTGCGGGTGAAGCTCTCGGTGAAAACGTCGGTGCCGCCCTGGACGAGCGCGAAGACGCCGCGGTCCGGCGCCGCCGCGGCCGCGCGCGGGGCCGGCGCGGGGGCGGTCGTGGTCTCCGTCGCCGGAGGGGTGCAGGCGGCCAGCAGCAGGAGCGCGGCGAGCGCGGACGATCCTCTCATCGGGGTCTCCGTTGTCCGGAACGAGGCGTAAGCGGATGCGCCTCCGCCCGCCGCAAGGAGCGCACCGGGGACCGAAAGTGCGAAGTGCTGTCTTTGCGATCATGGCCGGAGAATCGTAGGGGCGAGGCATGCCTCGACCGGCGGATGCCGACTCGTGCGCGGCAGGCGGCCTCTCGCGCCGATGCCGCCTGTGCTCGGACTCGCAGGCTCGCCCCTACGAAACGACGAGCGAGACCGGACGCGGTCGAAGCCTCACCCGCGCAAACCCTGCCCACGCCGCTGGCGCGGGTAGGCGGGGCGGCGTAGATTCCGCGCCCTCTTTCCCCGGCCCGCGCGCCGGGATCGCGTCTTCACCCGGGTGCGCATTCAGGGGGATGGAGCGGCTCACGCGCGCGCGACTCGAGGAGATCCTGGACCGTGCCGGCGGCCTGCGCGTGGCGGTGGTCGGCGACGTGATGCTCGACGTGTACCTGGTGGGCGGCGTGTCGCGCATCTCGCCCGAGGCGCCGGTGCCGGTGGTGCACGTGGCCGAGGAGCGCTTCGCGCTGGGCGGCGCCGCCAACGTGGCCGCCAACGTGGCCGCGCTGGGCGCCGCCTGCCGGCTGGTGGGGTGCGTGGGCGCCGACGACGCCGGCCGCCGCGTCCGCGAGGCGCTCGCCGCGCTGGACGGCGGCAGGGTGCACGCGCGCCTGGTGGAGCGCGGCGACCGGCCGACCACGACCAAGACGCGCGTGGTCGCCAGGCACCAGCAGGTGGTGCGCTTCGACCGCGAGCGCGAGGACGACGTGGACGAAGACTGCGCGGCCGAGCTGTCGGCGCACGTGCGCGCCGCCGTGGCCGACGCCGACGCGCTGGTGCTGGAGGACTACGACAAGGGCGTCCTGGCGCCGCCGGTGATCCGCGCCGCGCTGGACGCAGCGCGCGAGGCCGGCATCCCCAGCGTGGTGGACCCGAAGTTCCGCCACTTCCTGGAGTACGGCGGCGCCACGGTCTTCAAGCCCAACGCGCTGGAACTGGGCGCCGCGCTGGGCGGCCCCGTCCGCGCGCGCGACGACGAGTGGCTGGAGCACGCCCGGCGGACCGTGGGCGCGCGGCACCTGCTGCTGACGCTGGGCGAGGAGGGGATGGCGCTGTGCTCCGACGGCGCGCCCACCCTGCGCATCCCGGCCGTAGCGCGCGAGGTGTTCGACGTGAGCGGCGCGGGCGACACGGTGACGGCGTTCGTGGCCGTGGCGCTGGCCGCCGGAGCGACCATCGAGGAAGCCGCCCTCCTGGCGAACCTCGCCGCCGGCATCGAGGTCGGCAAGCCCGGCGTCGCCGTGGTCACCCCCGACGAGCTGCGCGCCGAGCTGCCGGAGGGCCGCCGGGCGGGGGAATAGGGGACAGGGAACAGGGGGATAGTGCCCAGTCCCCAGTGCCCAGGAACAACGGCTGATGGCCGGGGACCGCCGCGGAGGCTGACGCACTTCGCACCTCGCACTTCGCACTTCGCACCTGAACTGAGATGCCGAACCTCCAGACCGTCCACACCGACGAAGCGCCCGCGGCCATCGGCCCGTACAGCCAAGCCGTGGTGGCGAACGGCTTCGTGTTCACCGCGGGCCAGGTGGCCTTCCACCCGTCGAGCATGCAGATCGTGGAGGGCGACGTGGCCGCGCAGACCGAGCGGGTGATGGAGAACCTGCAGGCGATCCTGCGCGCCGCCGGCTCCGACCTCTCGGCGGTGGTGAAGACCACGGTGTTCCTGCGCGACATGAACGACTTCGCCGCGATGAACGAGGTGTACGGGCGCTGGTTCGGCGAGCACAAGCCGGCCCGCTCCACCGTGCAGGCGGCGCGGCTCCCGCGCGACGTCGCCGTCGAGATCGAGGCGATCGCGGTGCTGCTCGAGCAGAATTCGTGAACCGATAGTCCTTAGTGTTTTAGTCCTTAGTGCTTAGTGAACCGCGTCGCGCCACCAGGCTGAGGCCCGGTCACTAAAACACTAAGGACTAAGGACTAAGCACTTCGCACTTCGCACTTCGCACTTCGCACTTCGCACTCTCACGGGACGTACATCCGCGCATGATCAACCCGCACATCTTCCGGCAGTACGACATCCGCGGCGTGGTGGGCACCGACCTGACGCCCGAGGTGGCCGAGGGAGTCGGCCGCGCCTTCGCCTCCTTCGCGCGCCGGCGGCTGGGGAAGGACCGGCCCTCGCTGGTGCTGGGGCGCGACAACCGCACGAGCTCCGAGTCGCTCGCCGACGGCATCCGGCGCGGGATGACGGCCGCCGGCGCCGAGGTCACCGACGTGGGCCTGGTCCCCACGCCCGCGCACTCCTTCGCCGTGTCGCACTGGGGGCACGACGGCGGCCTGCAGGTCACCGGCTCGCACAACCCGCCGCAGTACAACGGCTTCAAGATGACGCTGGCCGGCGGCCCCATCTACGGGGGGCTCATCCAGGAGATGCGCCGCATGATCGACGCGGCCGACTTCGAGTCCGGCTCGGGCGCCGTCGTCGACCGCCAGGTGCTCGACGAGTACGTGGACTTCGTCTCGTCCAAGTTCACCATCCGGCGGCCGATGAAGGTGGTGGTCGACTGCGGCAACGGGACGGGCTCCGTGGTCGCCGTGCGGCTGCTGGAGGCGCTGGGGGAGAATGTCGACGTGATCCCCCTCTTCTGCGAGAGCGATCCGACGTTCCCGAATCACCATCCCGATCCCGTCGTCGACAAGAACCTCGTCGACATCATCGCGAAGGTGAAGGAGACCGGGGCCGACCTGGGCGTGGCCTTCGACGGCGACGCCGACCGCATCGGCGCCGTGGACGACCGCGGCGAGATCGTGCGCGGCGACACGCTCCTCCTCCTCTACGGGCTGGACCTGCTGGAGCGGCGCGGGGCGGGGCAGAAGGTGATCTTCGACGTGAAGTGCTCGCAGCAGCTCCCCGAGGTGCTGGAGAAGGCCGGCGGCGTGCCGGTGATGAACGCCACCGGCCACTCGCTGATCAAGAAGCGGATGAAGGAGGAGCACGCGCTCCTGGCCGGCGAGCTGTCGGGCCACATCATGTTCGGCGACGACTACTACGGCTTCGACGACGCGCTCTACGGCGCCTGCCTGCTGATCGACATCGTCGCGCGCCGCGAGGGCGGGCTGGCGGCGTGGATCGACCAGTTCCCGAAGTTCGTCTCCACCGCGGAGCTGCGCTACCCGGCCAGCGAGGAGACCAAGTTCGAGATCGTGCAGCGCGCCGTGGAGCACTTCCGCCAGGGCCACGAGGTGATCGACGTCGACGGCGCGCGCGTGCTCTTCGGCGACGGCTGGGGGCTCGTCCGCGCGTCGAACACCGAGCCCGTGCTGGTGGCCCGCTACGAGGCGCGCACCGCCGAGCGGCTCCGCGAGATCCGCGACTCCATGGAGGGGTGGCTCCGCACGGAAGGCATCGGCGCCGCGAGTGTCGGGCACTGACGGGGGCCGGCTTCGGCCCAAAGGCGGGTAAACCCGCGGCAACAACGGCGAGAAGCCTGCCTGCGCAGGCTGGTTTGGCGCGGGGCCGGCCTCCGGCGCGGAAGGCCGGGCCCGCGGGTGTTTCGTAGGGGCGAGCATGCGAGTCCGAGCGGGGGCGGCATCGGCGCAAGAGGCCGCCTGCGGCGCCTGAGCTGGCATCCTCCGGTCGAGGCATGCCTCGACCCTACGAGCGTTCCACCAGGATCATGACAGATCGTTAGCACAACGTCCGCACAGACGATCGCCGACCCGTCATGCGAGCCATCCCCTTCTCCGTTCTCTTCCTCTCGCTCCTGGCCGCCTGCGCCGACCCGCCGGAGTGGCGCAACGACCGCTTCCAGGTCACGGGCGAGTTCCGCGCGGACGGCACGTGCACGGTCGCGGTCGACGGCAGGCCGGTCCTGGGCGACACCGTGCGCGGGCTCGCGAAGGTAAGGTGGGACACGGCGTCTGGCGGGCGCAACATCGGCTGGCACGAGTGGACGATCTGGTGCCAGCACGAGCGCTACAACGACATCTCGCTCCTCATAACCGCGAAGCACCCCCGGCACCGGCCGCTCACCCCGGCCACCTACCCCATGCTCGCGAGCGACGGCGAGCCGGCCGGGCCGCCCTTCATCGGCGCCACGCTCTGGGAGCCGGAGACCGGGAGCCAGGGGCGGCGCGGCGCGCACCTCGACGCCTACGACGGCGCCCTGAAGGTCGACCGCGTGGAAGACACCCTGCTCGTCGGCACCTTCCGCTTCGTCGCCCGCCGCATCGGCAACCCGCCGTTCCAGTGAGGCGCGCGCGGGCCCCGGCTTCCTCTCTCCCTCGATCCTCCCCGACGATGCCGACCTCCTCCAATCCCCTGAACGTCGCAGTGTCGGTCGTTATCATCTGGTTCGGCGTGCTGGCGCTGGCGCTGGGCGCCGCGGGCGCCTTCGCCGACAGCGAGATCTGGTGGGTGTTCGCGCTCCTGGGCCTCTCGGGGGTGCTGATGGTCTACGGCGGCGTCACGGGGATCGCCCGCTGGCGGCGGGCCGTGCGCGCCGAGGCGGAGAACACCCGCGCCATGCTGGGCGCCGTGAGCGCGGTGCCCGGCGACACCACCGGCCTGCCCGCCCCAGTGCTGGCGCACTGGACGTACGAGCCCGGCGAGTGGACGGCGTACGCGGCGCGCGAGGTCGCCTTCCGCCGCCGCGAGGCCGCGTGGGTGGGCCTGGGCGTCGTGGCGCTCGGCACGCTGCTCCTGGGGTGGACGGAAGGGGACTGGGCGCTGGCCTTCGGCGTGTCGCTGGTGATCGGCGCGGCGATCGGCGTCGGGCGCTGGCTGGTGGCCCGCTCCGCGCACCGGTCGAACCTGGCCGCCCCGCGCGGCGACGTGATCATCTCCCCCAACGCCATCCTGATGAACGGGCGCTACCACGTGCTGCAGGACGAGAACTTCACCTTCGGCGGCGTGCGCTACCTGGAAGACGAGCGCCCGCCGATCCTGGAGTTCACGGTCACCTGGCCCACGCGCTCCGGCCGGACCAACGAGCAGTACCGCGTCCCCGTCCCCCGCGGCCGCGAGGACGAGGCGCGCGCCCTGGCGGCCGCCTTCGAGCACGAACGGCTGCTCGCGCACGCGCCGAAATCCGTCTAGCGGGGAGCGGCCGTGTCCCGGGGGTGGAGCCTGCTCGCGGTCGTCGCGGCGCTGGTGTTGTTCTGGTGCGGCGTCGTCGCCGCGTTCCTGGGCGTGTGGGAGCTGGTCGACACGCAGCCGCCGGGGATGAGCGGCGGGCAGATCGCGGCCACCTTCGCCGTGGCCGCGGCGTTCTTCGCGCCCGCCGTGTGGATCTACCGCCGCCTGAAGCGGGACTACGAGCGGGAGGACGAGGAGCGGCACGCCGCCGTCCGCGCCCGGCGCCTGGCCGCGGGGCTCCCGGCCGAGCCGCCGCCGCCCGGCCCGCCGGAGGTGCTGGCGCGCTGGACGCTCGCCCCCGACGAGTGGGCGGCGTACGCGGCGCGCGAGCTGCGCCTGGAGAAGCGGCACGCGCTGGAGCTCGGCGCGGCGTTCCTGGTCTTCGCGACGCTCGGCTCGAAGTTCTGGGGCGCGGGCTGGCTCCTGGCCCTCGCCATCGGCGCCGCCGTCGGCGCGCTGGTGGGGGGCCTCGCCTGGTGGACGGCGCACGCGGACTATCGCGCCGACGCGTCGGTTCCTGCGGGCGAGGTGGTGCTCACGCGCGAGTCGGTGATGATCAATGGCCGTGAGCACGTGCTGAACGACGAGCGCGTCTGGCTGGCGGGCGTGCGCTACCTGGAAGACGAAAGCCCGCCGGTGCTGCGGCTCACCCTGCGCCAGTGGACGCGCCGCGGCCCCAGCCGCGACGAGGTGATGGTCGACGACTACCTGCGCGTCCCCGTCCCCCGCGGCAGGGAGGACGAAGCGCGCCTCCTGGCCGGCGAGCTCCGCCGCCTCCGCGGTGGAGACGACGAGGTGGACGACGACCTCGCCTGACGAGCTCGACCCGCCTGGTGCCCGTCGTGCGCAACGCCGAAGTCCCTCCCCTGAAGTTCGGGGGAGAGACAGGCGCGTCAGGCGCCAGGGCGGGGGCTCCCCGCGGCCGCGCCGAAGCCGGCCCAACCGGCTGCGAGCCCCCCGGCGCGCCCCTTGCCTTCCGACCGGGACGTAAGGCGCAGCACGGCCGTAAGCAGTTCCGTCTCCGCAGCTTGCTCCCGGGTGGGGGGCCGGCTATCATGTCGCCCTTGTTTTCAGGGGGTCCGTGCCGGAAGAGCGAACCATCGTGGTGGCGCTGGGCGGCAACGCGCTGGCGCAGCCGGGCGAAGAAGGGACCATCACCCAGCAGTTCCGCCACACGCGCGAGTCGCTGGGCGCCGTGGTGGAGCTGGCCCGCGAGGGGTGGCGCATCGCCATCGTGCACGGCAACGGGCCGCAGGTGGGCAACGCGCTGATCCGCAATGAGCTGGCGCGCGACGTGGTCCCCCCGCTCCCGCTGGGGGTGCTGGTGGCCGCCACCGAGGGGTGGATCGGCTACATGATCCAGCAGTCGCTGCAGAACGCGCTGGAGCGGGCCGGCGTGAAGCGGCAGGTGGTGACGCTGGTCACCCAGGTGCGGGTGGACGAGCACGACCCCGAGCTGGAGCGGCCCACCAAGCCGATCGGCCGCACCATGGACGAGGAGACCGCCCGCGCCCTGGCCGCCGAGATGGGCGGCGACGTGGTGGAGGTGAAGGGCGGCTGGCGGCGCGTGGTCGCGAGCCCGATCCCGCTGGAGATCGTGGAGCGGCCGATGATCCGCTCGCTGGTGGCCGAGGGGCACCTGGTGATCGCGGCGGGCGGCGGCGGCTGCCCCGTCTACGTGCACTCCCGGTGGGGGCTGGAGGGGATCGACGCGGTGGTCGACAAGGACCGCGCCGCCGCCATCCTGGCCCGCGACATCGGCGCCGACGTGCTGGTGATCCTCACCGACGTCGACCGCGTCTACCTGGACTACGGGAAGCAGACGCAGCGCCCGCTCGACCGGCTCACGGTGGACGAGGCCGGCGAGCTGCTGCGCACGGGCCAGCTCGGCGAAGGGAGCATGGCGCCCAAGGTGGAGGCCGCCGCCGGCTTCGTGCGCGCCGGGGGCGGGCGCGCCGTCATCGCGCGGCTGGACCAGGGGCGCGAGGCGGTGGCGGGGGAGGCGGGGACGGAAATCGTCAGTGCCTAGTGCCCAGTGCCAGGTGCCCAGGAACGGCGGCGTTGTTGCCGTTCCTGGGTACTGGGGACTGGGCACTGGGAACTTTCATCTTTCAACGCGGACGCAACCACGCGTGAACATCCACGAATACCAGGCCAAAGAGCTGCTCGTCGCCGCCGGGATCCCGGTCCCGATGGGCGAAGTGGCCACCACGCCCGAAGAGGCCGAGACGATCGCCCGGCGCTTCGGCGGCACGGTCGTCATCAAGGCGCAGGTGCACGCGGGCGGCCGCGGCAAGGCCGGCGGCGTCAAGCTGGCGAAGACCCCCGAGGAGACCCGCGAGAAGGCCGGGCAGATCCTGGGGATGCAGATCAAGGGGCTCACCGTCAACAAGGTGCTGATCGCCCCCGCGGAAGACATCGCCAGCGAGGCCTACGTCGGCCTCATCATGGACCGCGCGAGCAAGGCGCCGGTGTGGATGGTCTCGGCCGCCGGCGGCATCGACATCGAGGAGGTGGCCGCCACCGAGCCCGAGAAGATCCACAAGCTCGCCGTCGACCCCCGCTACGGCTTCCTCCCGCACCAGGCCTACCTCCTGGCGACCCGGCTGTACACGGACGCGAAGCAGCAGCGCGCCGCGGCCAAGATCCTCCAGCAGCTCTACCAGGCGTTCGTGGACGCGGGCGCCTCCCTCGCCGAGATCAACCCGCTCATCACCACCCCCGCGGGGGACGTCAAGGCGATCGACGCCAAGTTCAACATCGACGACAACGAGCTCTTCCGGAAGCCGGAGATCGAGGCGCTGCGCGACGAGAGCTCCGAGAACGCGGCCGAGGTGCTGGCGCGCGAGGCGGGGCTCACCTTCATCAAGCTGGACGGCGACGTGGGGTGCGTGGTCAACGGCGCCGGGCTCGCGATGGCCACCATGGACCTGGTGAAGTTCTACGGCGGCGAGCCCGCCAACTTCCTGGACATCGGCGGCTCGTCGAACCCCGAGAAGGTGGTGAACGCGCTCAAGATCATCACCTCCGACCCCAACGTGAAGGTGATCCTCTTCAACATCTTCGGCGGCATCACCCGCACCGACGACGTGGCCAACGGGATCGTGACCGCCACCCGGCAGATCGACATCGGCGTGCCGATCGTGATCCGGCTCACCGGCACCAACGAGGAGATCGCGGTGAAGATCCTGGAGGAGGCCGGCTTCAGCGCCATGACCGACATGGACGAGGCGGTGCAGAGGGCCGTGGAGCTCGCCCACCGGGGAGGTGAGTCGTGAGCATCTTCATCGACCAGTCCACCCGCCTGGTGGTGCAGGGGATCACCGGCCGCGACGGCAGCTTCCACGCGAAGCAGATGATGGAGTACGGCACCCAGGTGGTGGCCGGCGTCACCCCGGGGAAGGGCGGGCAGACGTTCGAGGGGAGCGTGCCGATCTTCAACACCGTCGCGGAGGCGGTGCAGGCGACGGGCGCCAACACCTCGGTGATCTACGTGCCCCCCGCCTTCGCGGCCGACGCCATGTTCGAGGCGGCCGACGCGGGGGTCGACTTCATCGTGGCCATCACCGAGGGCGTCCCCGTGCTCGACATGACGCGGGTGCGCCCCTACGTGCTGGAGAAGGGCGCGCGGCTGCTGGGCCCCAACTGCCCCGGGCTCCTCTCGCCGGGGAAGAGCAAGGTGGGGATCATCCCCGGCCACATCACCGAGCCCGGCCCCGTGGGCCTGGTCTCGCGCTCGGGGACGCTCACCTACGAGGTGGTCTTCAAGCTCAAGCAGGCGGGGATCGGCACCACTACGTGCGTGGGGATCGGCGGCGACCCGATCAACGGCACCAACTTCATCGACTGCCTGGCCGCGTTCGAGGCCGACCCCGAGACGAAGGCTGTCGTGATGATCGGCGAGATCGGCGGCACCGACGAGCAGGACGCCGCGCGCTACGTGAAGGAGAACCTCGGCAAGCCGGTGGTGGGCTTCATCGCCGGGCAGACGGCGCCGCCGGGGCGCCGGATGGGGCACGCCGGCGCCATCATCTCCGGCTCGGCGGGGACGGCGGAGGAGAAGATGCAGGCCTTCCGCGACAACGGGATCGGCGTGGCCCGGCGCCCGCTGGACGTGGTGGGGCTCATCCAGGAGGCCCTCTGAGCGAGGGCGGCCCGCCACGGGGGCGCGAGCTGCGCCTGGCGGAGGTCCTCCGCCCGGAGCACGTGGTCGCCCCGCTCCCCGCGGAGACCGTGCACGCCGCGGTCTCCGCGCTCGCCCAGCGGCTGATCGACACCGGCGCGGTGGCCCACCCCGAGCGGCTGGCGCGGCTCTTCACCGAGAGCCGGGTGCGCGACCTGATCCACGTGGGCGACCGGGTGCTGCTGCCGCACCTGCGCACCGACGCGGTGGCGGACCTGGTGGTGGCGGTGGGGATCGCCGCCGCGCCGCTGCTGACGGCGCCGGACGACGTGGAGGGGATGGCGCAGGTGGTGGTGCTGGTGCTGGCCCCGCCCTCGGCCGCGGGGCTGTACCTGCAGACGGTGGCCGCGCTCGCCCGCCTGCTGCGCGACGACCGGGTGGTGGACCGGCTGGTGGCGGCGCGCGCCCCCGAGGCGGTGCTGGAGATCCCGGCCGTGCGCGAGATCACCATCCAGCCGCGGCTCACCGTGCGCGACGTGATGACGCAGCGGGTCTACCGCGTGGGCCCGGACGCGACGGTGAAGGAGGTGCTGGACCTGGTGGCCGAGCACAGGCTGCGCGCGGTGCCCGTGGTGGACGAGGAGCGGGTGGTGCTGGGGATGGTGACCGACCGCGACCTGCTGCGCTACCTCCTTCCCGGCGTGCAGAAGGGCGGCGAGAGTCCCGGGGGCCTCGGCGAGACGCGGGTGCGCGAGGTGATGAGCCGCTCGGTGATCTGCGTGTCGGAGGACCAGGCGCTGGCCGAGGTCACCTCGATCATGGTGAGCAAGGACCTGGAGCGCCTCCCGGTGGTCTCCGAGGGGAAGCTCACCGGCTTCCTGACGCGGGGGGACATCCTGCGCAAGCTGTTCGCGTTTCCGTAGGTAGTCCTAAGTCCTTAGTCCTTAGTGTTTTAGTGAACGGCGGTCGAACTTGGCACTTAGCACTAAGGACTAAGGACTAAGGACTAACTCACTCAACCCCTAGCCCGAACGATATCCCGAATGTCTCGCACGCTGGCCATCATCAAGCCCGACGCCGTGCAGAACGGCCACGCGGGGAAGATCATCGCCCACATCCAGGACGCGGGCTTCCGCATCCTGGGGATGAAGCTCCTGCAGATCGGCATGCCGCAGGCGCAGAGGTTCTACGAGGTGCACGCGCAGCGCCCGTTCTACGGCGAGCTGACCGAGTTCATGTCCAGCGGCCCCAGCGTGGTGCTGGCGCTGGAGGCGGAGGGCGCCGTGCAGAAGTGGCGCGACACCATCGGCGCCACCGACCCGGCCGAGGCCGCCGAGGGCACCGTCCGCAAGCTCTACGCGGAGAGCAAGGGCCGCAACGCCGTCCACGGCTCCGACAGCGACGAGAACGCGGCCATCGAGATCGCCTTCTTCTTCAGCGGCCTCGAGCTGGTGGGCTGAGCCCGCTTCCCGGTGTTCGACGCGGCGGCCCCTCTTCCGAGCCTCGGAGGAGGGGCCGTGTTTCGCCTTCGCGTGCTGGATCGTGCGCCCGGGTCTTTACCGCGCCTGACCCTGCCACGGGCAGCCCCGCCGGCTGCAAACGAGCCGGAACCCGTCGAGGGCGCCGGCTCTTCCGTATCTCTCCTGCCGCAGCACCGAATCGCCGCACACCGGGCACGCCGTACCCGTGCGCTCCCCGTGCTTCGGCTGACGGATCCCGGATGACGTCGGCTTCATGTCGCGCTCCCTGTCGTGCGTCGAGTGGAGAGGTCCGCCCGCAGCTTCGCGAACGCGGCCTCGGCGGTGGGGCCGATGGCGAAGTGCACGGCTCCCGGGCACGCGGCCAGCTCGCGGCCCGTGGCGTTCTGCGCCGGCCTGGCCTCGGTGTGCCAGGCGATCCACGTTCCGCCCGCGCCCACCGTGTAGGTGATGTATCCGTCCATGATCCGTGTTCCTGGGGAGAAAAGGGTGGTCGGGGCGGGGCAGGCTCCGCCGCCCCTCCGGTCGGCGTCAGCAGGGCGCCAGCAGCACGTTCGATGCGGCCGCGAAGAACGGCGCCGCCGGGGGGGCGAGGCGGATCTGCACGAGGCAGCTGCCGTTGCCGGTCTTCCCCTGGACCGAGACCACCGTCCCCTCCCCGCCCGCGCAGTAGACTGTTTCGCCCACCCTGGGCGTGCGCACACTGCCGCGGACCCACCCCGGCCGGTCCTCGTCGCTCACCTGGAAGTCGCCGGGGCGCAGCCGCTCGGGGGTGTTCATCATCATCGTCATCAGCTTCTCCTGGCGCGGCTGGCGCACGCGCAGGCACCGCACGAGCAGAGCACGTCGGCGCAGACGCGGCAGAGGCTCCCCGCGAAGTCGTCCAGCGGGATCTTGCACGCATCCTGCTTGGCCATGCGCACCTCCCGGGGAGAAACGAGAAGCCCGCGGCTCTCGTCAGCGGATAGACGAGAGCCGCGGGCTTATCGCAGGCGGGGGACCCACTGGTCCCGGCCGCGATCTGACCCTGCATACCCTGGCCCCTGCAGACCGTTCCAGCCCGCCGAGGGCGCCGTCCGCAAGCTGTACGCGGAGAGCAAGGGCCGCAACGCCGTCCACGGCTCCGACAGCGACGAGAACACCGCCATCGAGATCGCCTTCTTCTCCAGCGGCCTCGAGCTGGTGGGCTGATACCGGATCCGGAAAAACATCAGGCCTCACGCAGAGTCAGCAGAGTCAACAGAGCGGTTTCTCTGCTGACTCTGCCGACTCTGCGTGAAAAAAGTCTTTTGCCGGGCTCGGTATGAGCCGCTCGTACGCTGCACGACGACGGCCCCTCCTCCGAGCCTCGGAGGAGGGGCCGTTCCCGTCGTTCGTGCCGTTGCGCCGCGCGTGTTCAGCCGGGGGTCTGCGCGTCCTCGCCGATGGCGCTGAGCTCCACGGACGCGGGCCGCGGCTGCGGGCGCGGGGCGTCCCACAGGCCGAAGCGCTCGCGCCAGTAGTCGGTCAGGAAGATGTTGTTGGGGTCGCGCCGCCGGCGCAGCTCCAGGAACGCGTCCCACTTCGGGTACTGGGACCGGAAGAACTCCACCCACCCCTCCGGGTCGCCCTCCGGGATCACGGGCTGGAACTTCCCCCAGTGCAGCCGGAAGGGCACGCCGGCGTCGCGCAGCAGCTTCCAGAACTGCGGGTAGAACGTCTCCGCCGGGTTCCCCGGGTTCTCGCCCCACCAGTAGATGTCCACGCGGAACGCGCCGTCCTTCCACTCGTCCGCCCCGTCGGTGTGCGAAGCGGCCATCCAGAACGGTGTGGGCATCGCCGAGTACACCTCCCACCCGTACGTCCCCGTGCGCGCGTACGACTCCAGGGCGTCCGCCGGCTCGCGGAAGTAGGCGTCCAGCAGCCGCATGGTCTGCTGCGTGCGGCCCAGCGGGACCCAGATCTCGGTGAACTCGGTGGGCACCTGGTTGTCGGCCGCCTGGTTGTCCATCGGCAGCCCCTGCCAGGCCCAGTCGTCGAACACCTGCGGCGTGCCCTTCTCCATCCCCGGCTTGCCGGAGTCCAGCGGCACGAACGCGTCCAGGACGGCGGGGAAGATCTGCGGGATGTGCTTCGCGATCTGCGGCCCCAGCAGGTTCAGGATGGGGAACGCGACGTCGAACGCGGCGTTCAGGATCTCCTCGATCCCCTTCGCCACGAGGGGCGGTACCCCCTCCGTCTGCAGCACCATGCGCAGCACCCGGGTGAGCGAGTCCCACCCGTCGTGCAGCACCTGCTTGACGGCCTTCAGGTCCTGCAGGTTCCCCAGGAAGGTGTAGAAGACGAAGATGAACGACTCCCCCAGCTCGGGCCGGTTGGTGAACTCCTCGTAGCGCCGGGGGATGAACGCCAGCTGCGGCCGGATGCGCTGCGCCTGCCACACCTGCACGCGCTCGCCGCTGGGGTTGCGCTGCGGCCACCAGGTGAGCCGCGCGTATTCCGCGTCCCTCAGGAACGCCTCCAGCGACGGCCGCCCGTCGCCGCCGCCGCCGAACAGGTCCACCGGCGCCTCGGCCACCGTGGCGACGGCCTCCTGCCCGGTGATGTTGTAGGTGGGCTCGCACTGCAGGATGACCTTCGAGACGATCCCGATCAGCCCCATCCCCGGCGCCAGCGAGTTGTAGAGCGCCTGCTTGTCGGGGTCGGTGTCCTCGCGGGTGACCTGCGTCACCTGCCCGGTGCCGTCGATCACCCGGAAGCCGAACAGGTTCTGGTTGGCCGAGTAGGTGAGCGAGCCGCCGGAGGAGCCGGTGGCGGTGAAGCCGCTGACCGTCTGGTGGCTGATGCCGCCGGTGTCGCTCAGCGTCCAGCCGAGCTCCTTCCACAGCCGCCAGAGCAGGCTGTTCTCCCAGGTGGAGGTGTGGGTGGGGTCAGACGGGTCCTTCCCCAGGTGGATCCCCGCGTCGGCGATCACCAGGCGGCGCTCGCGGTCGTACACCTCCATCCCGATGTACCTGTCCAGCATGAGGTTGAGGTTGGGACCCGGCGGCGGGCTCTGCTGCTCCACGTGGTTCTCGGAGAGCGGGCACGGATCGGCGTAGATGGCGCACGCCACCGAGTGCGCCGCTCCGCGGGCGCGCACCTCCAGCCCGTTCTGGTACCCGTACGCCACCAGCGCGGCCAGCTCCTCCTCGCTCGACGGGTGGTAGAATCCGTCGGCTCCTTTGGGGATGATCTCCAGCGCCATTGTCTGCTCCGCGGGGAGGGAGGAAGGAAAGGACGCGGCCGGAGGGGGCGCCGCGGGGACGATGCGGGCGGGCAGCGGGGGACGCACGCGTGCGGGCCGGGGCTCACACGATACTCAGGACAGGCTCACGGAGCAAGACGGTTTGTGCGGAGATCGGGAGGACGGAGAAGCAGCTCGCAGCGCCGTCCACGGGTCCGGCGGCGGCGAGAGCGCGGCCATCCAGGACCGCCTTCTTCTTCAGTGGCCTGGAACTGGTGGGCTGAGCCCGCTTCCGCTGCGAACGATACGACCCCTCTGCCGAGCTTCGGAGGAGGGGCCGTGCTAATTAGCGGTTGCGCTGTGGCTTGGGGACCTGCTACCCACGTGCGCTTCCCGCAAGCGGCCATCCGCCATGCCGCTCGATCGCCTCCTCCACCATGTCCATCAACTCCATTGTACGGCGGAGCGCGGCGAGGGTGCGCTGATAGTGGGTGAGGTCGTCGTAGGTAAGCCGGCGACCCTTGCGGTCCTTGAGCCACTTGTCCGCCACTTGATAACCGCCGATGCGAAACTCCCACACCTCAGGCGGTACACCCTCGAAATATTGCGTTGCGTTAATCCACACCCGGCCTTCGACGGCACCCTGGTCTGGAGCGGTGTAGCGAGATGCGTCCAGGGTGTTGTCGCCAGGTACAGGATAACGGGTAATTAGTGGCGCGTGCTTCTCCATTCGGTGCAGACCGGCCAACTCAACCCCCAGCGCGCATAACTCACGGAATAGCTCCACGTTCGTCGTAAGAGGCAGGCGGGGGAAGTCGATCTTTAGGAACTCGGCATAACGCTCCCGGTAAACGGGCGAGTGAAAGACCGCGTACATGTAGTAGAAGACGTCCTCTGGACCGAATGTCGTCACTCGGTCGCCGATACCGTCAGGAATGAACTCCATCCCGATTCGGGAAGAGAAGTCAGCTATGAATTCGGGCGTGAGGTTCGGGCGGCGTCTTCCCTCTGCGGAAGAAAAAAGATCATCCGAGTAAAGATACAGGGGAAACGTAGTGCTGGCGTCGTACACTGCCGCAATCTTTCGCTCCGTCAATCCCGATGCACACAATACGGCGAATGATTCTTTCGACTGTCGATTGCCAATGAGCGCGACATTCGGCCTCAGCATCTGTCCCATTACTTCGGGTCGTGGCCAATCTACCATTGTTGCAGTATAGAGGATGTACCGAACGTCGAATGGGCGGTACAGGATTGGACGAATGCTCCCCTTCCAGTCCGCAGTCGCACAAAGTCGCTTTCTCGCCGCCGAGAGCGACCACTGCCGGGTATCGCCGGGAAGATAGTCTCGTACACGCTTGCCTGGGAAAAACTCTGACCGAAGTACCTCATCACCGATATGAGGATCAGTGAAACGCTCGATTCGCCTGACGAGTTCCTCCTCCGAGAAACCGATGACAAGCGCATCCCTTGAAGTCTGCACACCGAGTCCAAAGACCGAAAACACGAGCGAGATATTCCACCCGAATACGTACTCTGTGTGGTATGTAAGATCCCGTGGGGCAAATAGGTAGAGCGCTGGAAGCGGAGAGAGTGCATGCCAATTTGTATTCTCAACGTTAGTCGCGGAGAGTTGCGAGTACTTCTTGTCGCGCATCCCCCAGAGACTCGAGTGATATACTCGTGCCAAGTCGGAGTATGGAGATGCTCCGGCAGTTTCTTCCAAAGCTACCGGTACGAAGTACTCAGCAGGATAAAGGTAGTCCTCTCCTGATTCGTCAATTACCCTGATTAGACCGTGTGACGCGGCATCCTCGTCTGCTATTGCCACGTAGGTTTTACCCACTGTGAGGAACGCGCTCCTCCGCCCCGTCGCAAGGCACCGAACTTTCTGCTCCCGATGATCGAGTTTCTCAGTCATTAGTCTAAGAAGTACTTGATCTTGCCGAGTACACGGCCGACACCGTGAGCCTCAAACCAGTGAATCTCAGCTTTCCGAATCGAACCGTCGCTTCTCATCCGAACGGTAGCTTCGGCTTTCCGCTTTTTCCACCTCCCGAGCCCGAACAACTGGTTGAGGCGATCTCGAGCCTTGACACGGCGGCCAGAGGCGATGGTCTTCACGCGTCGAATCGGGCCTATCACCTCGAACTCCTCGAAGTCCATCGTCTCTGCGGCTTCTTAACCGCGAGCAGGATTGATACTCCTTGTGTGATGTCGAATACGTTCTCGTCCGGACTACCATCCGGTGCAGTCTCCTTTTTCTTCGAATTGCCATGAAGATCCAGAATGTAGATATCGTCGAACGTCTGCATCAGGCTCAGCCGCATCCCGCGGAACGTCGGTCCATCTAGATAGCTGTTGTCGGTGATGAATCCGAGAATCCCATGCCCTGTCCGCTCTATCCGCATTTGTGCGAAACGGATAAATTTAACGTAATCATTCTGAAGC
The DNA here is from genome assembly GCA_036389795.1 of Longimicrobium sp. Lineage (NCBI taxonomy): Bacteria > Pseudomonadati > Gemmatimonadota > Longimicrobiia > Longimicrobiales > Longimicrobiaceae > Longimicrobium > Longimicrobium sp. Next base: position 61,460 of record DASVWD010000126.1, on the reverse strand, counting down.
CAGTGCTTGCGCTCGCCGAGCGGCTCTCCATCCACCCACTTGTATGGTTCTACGATCGCTGCCATCTCCGGTGCCATGTTCGCAGAGATTCCTGAGTATGGCGGATTCCCAATCACCACCAGGATCGGAAGCTCCGCCTTCACTCGGCTGGCTTGGTTGGCCTCGTCCGCGATCCATTGCGCAAAGAGGGGCAGTCCCGACATCTCGTGCGCCTCTTCTAGCGCATTGGTGAGATAGATCCCGAGCCGTTCGTCGCTACCGAAGTCATACCCCAACTGCTTGAGCTGCAAGCCGATCTTCATGTGTGCCACCGCGTACGGTGCCATCAGCAGCTCGAATCCCCAGATGCGGGGCAGCAGGTGGTCGCGGACGTACGCCGACCAGAGCCCCGATTGGCCCTGCTCCGAAAGGTGCGCGTGAATCTGATCAATGGCGCCGTGCAGGAAGGTGCCCGTTCCTGTAGCTGGGTCCAGAATCTGAACGCGGTGTACCTCCAAGTCCTTCGTTTTCCGAGACTTCGTGCCGGGGTCTGGGTTGGGGATCTTCACCTTGGAAGTATCCGCCAGCCCATCCGGTAACCCGAACTCCGTCTTAAGCAGGTGGTCCACACTTCGAACTATGTAGCTGACTACCGGCTCCGGCGTGTAGTAGACGCCTCGTGCCTCGCGCATCTTGGGGTCGTAGGCTGCGAGAAACGTCTCGTAGAAATGAACGATCGGGTCTTCTTGGCGCGTTCGCTTCCCGAAATCTCGCAGGATCTCATCCATTCTGGCTCGATTCAGCAACTCAGCCAGATCGTCCACCGCCCACTCGATACGCCGATCCAGGTCCGGTCCGGCAATCACGTTGAATGTCTTGCGCAGAAAAGGGTTAGTGCGCGGCAGCTCATATGCGGCGTGCTGGCGGGTGAAGGCGGGGTCCTCCGGCGCGTTTACCCGCGCCGCGAAAAGGCCATACGCGATGGTCTGGGCGTACATGTCCGCGAACTGCTCCGGCGTTAGATCGTGCAGCAACACCCGCCGGAACCCTTCAAATTGGTTGTGCAGACGTCCCTGCTCGGCCTCAACTCCGAACGCTTCGCGGATGGCGTCACGGATCAGCCGTGCTAGTCCTGCCATGCGCTCTGCCAACTCCTTCGGCCGCCCGATTACTGGCGCTCCTGTCGTCAGAAACGCGTGTAACAGTTCGCGCACCGCTTCTTCGCCGCCGCGCTCCCGCCGTACCTTCCCGTCATCTCCTGCTGTTCCGAGCCGCGCTGTAAGCCGATGTTCCCCGCCGACGTACCAGCGGAACTCCAGGTAATCGGTCAGGATCAGGTTCCCCAGCCCCTCACGGTAGCGTTTGAGCTGGGAGGTCTTCTCCGCCGTCCCGAGCGGTTTTCCAATATCTTTTGCCTCTAGGTAGCCTAATGGCACCCGTCCCCGAGCAACGATGTAGTCCGGCGCGCCGATCTCTTCGTCGCGCTTGGGTTCATTCGTGGCGATAATTCCGTCGCCCAGCGCCTCCAGCAGCGACTTCAGCGCCGGACGGTGTGTGTGCTCTGTAGCATCACCGGCGCGCAAGGCAGTTTCGATCTGGTGGAGGTACTGCTTGAAAGGCATCGGCAGTGGTCCCGGACGATATGGGGTGCGGCGGCCTGCGCAACCGATAAACGCTCGGAATATAGGCGGGGACGACAGCAGGGCCAGGGTCGCTGTTCTGGTTTCCAGGAACTGGCCGTGCCCACACGAGGAACCGTGATCTGTTGGCTGAGCCAGCGTCCGGCGCTGACAACGACGACGGCCCCTCTCCAGAGCCTCGGAGAAGGGGTCGTCTGCCTGGCGGATGCTCGAGTTCAGCGACGCCGGATGCGGAGACCCGCGCCGCCGTGGGAGCGCGGGTCTCCAGCCAGGCCGGTGCTACCTCAGGGGATGTCGCGGCACGGATATCTGCCGCACGTGCCGTAGCCGTTGCAGGTGGCGTCGTACTGGGTGCAGTACTCGCACGTGTAGTCGGCAGTCCCGACGGGGCAGCCGCAGCTGGCGTCGTCGCACGTGTACGCGCAGGTGGCGGGGCAGGTGGCGTCGCAGGTGCCGTTACACGACGCGTAGCAGGTGGGGCACCCTGGACACGTGCAGTTGGTGTAGCAGGTGCACTGCTCGCCGAACACGGTGCCGCTCTTCGGCGCCGGCGATGCCGTGTGGAACGAGTCCACGACCAGCTGGTCCAGGTCGAGCTTGAGCTTGCGCATGGGCTGCCCTCCAGAGTGGGGGTGATGGCCGGCCCCGCCCCCGCGGGACCGACGTGAACGGCCGCGCCCGGATTGGACGCGGCCGTCAGATGCTCGCGGACACGGCGACACCACAGGGACATACTTCCTCACCGCCCTCCTGCTCTCGGGATGGCGGAAAGAGGCCTGTCGCAAGCTGCGCTTCGGAACGGATCATCGCACGAAAACACGGTTTCCGGATACGGCGATTCCCGTGGGGCCGTCTGCCCCGGCAAAGATCCGCAATGGAATCGAAGGCCACACGTGCGTCGACGGCTGCGGGCAGGCGTGCAACCGGATCGGAGGCCCGCGCCAATCACCCCGCCATACGTCGCCACATATAGGGTCGGAAATTATGAACGCAAGTTCCGTACGCGCCGAGTAAGGGGTGGAGCTAACTTGATGTGGCACAATAAGTATGTGATCACGTGGGGTTTGCTTCCCACGGCCCGGACAGGCCGCGGCCCGTCGCGCGGCCTCCGGCTCTTGTGCAACCCCGCCGGGCGACGTTTCGTACAGCGGCAGACTACCGTCGCCGCATCCACCCGCACCGGGGGCCGACCGTGAACCTGATCCTCCGCTGGCTGATCACCGCCGCCGCCGTGTGGGCCGCGGCGCACTTCGTCCCCGGCATCCGCTACGAGGGCGGCATCGTGACGCTGCTCGTGGTGGCGCTGGTGCTGGGGCTCGTCAACGCGCTGGTGCGCCCGCTCGTGAAGGCGCTGGCCTGCGGCGTGATCGTACTCACGCTGGGGCTGGCCATCTTCATCATCAACGCGCTCATGCTGCTGCTGGCGAGCTGGCTCTCACAGCAGTTCGGCTACGGGTTCTACGTCGACGGCTTCGTCCCGGCGCTCGTCGGCTCCATCGTCATCAGCCTGGTCTCCTGGCTCCTCTCGATCTTCCTGATCGACGACGACGACCGGAGATAGCCCGGAGGCGGCGAAGCGCCCCGTCTGCCGGATCGAGCCCGACCGTGAGCAGCCGGACAGGGGACGCGCACCGCGTCCCCTGTCCGGTGCCGGCTTCCTGGCTCCTCTTGCCTCAGTGCTCGACATTGCGGGAAATATATATTGACAACTCGGTGTCGCATTTTTAGGCTGTTCTCCTCGAACGTCCCGTGCCGCCCCGGCTGAATGTGCTCGCCGGGATCCAGGTCGAAAGGAGGAAGAAACCAGGAAACACGCGCATCCCCATGGATGAGCATCCCTTCATGTCGAGACCGACCGTCTTCAGTCCCACCCACCATTCCTTCAGGAGAAAATCCCTTGCGAAACGTACTCCGCATCGCGGCGCCGGCGCTGCTGGCCGCCCTCGCCGCGTGCCAGGACGAGCCGGTCGGCCCCGCCGGCCCGACGCCCGCGCCCGCGAAGCAGGTCCGGACGGAAGGGTTTCCCACCCCCGGCGAGCTGCGGTCCGGCTACATCCGGGGACGCGACGGGAAGCCCCTGCGGATCACCTACGAGGTGCGGGACGGCCTGGCCGTCTGGCAGGGCGACATCGTCCTCGGGCCGGCCGGATCGGTCGCGTCCAGCCCCGGCGCGGTCCCGGGTCCCCGCCGGGGGGTGAGCATCGAGGGGTTCAACTCGGGCGGGCAGCTCTACCGGTGGCCCGGCGGCGTCGTGCCGTACGTGATCGACCCCTCGCTCCCGAACCCCGCGCGCGTTCTCCAGGCGATCGCGCAGATCGAGGCCAGCACGGTCGGGATCCGCTTCGTGCCGCGCGGCGGCGAGGCCGACTACGTCCGCGTCATCCCCTCGGACGGCTGCGCCTCGTACGTCGGGCGGATCGGCGGCGCGCAGACGGTGTGGCTCGCCGACGGCTGCGGGACCGGGAGCACCGTCCACGAGCTGAGCCACGCGCTGGGGATGTGGCACGAGCAGAGCCGGTGCGACCGGGACCAGTTCGTGGAGATCCTCTGGGGCAACATCGACCCGGAGAGGCAGCACAACTTCTACAACTACTGCGACGGGGCCTCCGACGTCAGCACCTACGCCGAGGGCTCCATCATGCACTACGGCCCCTACTCCTTCTCGATCAACGGGCAGCCGACGATCCGCTCGCGGCGGGGGCTGGACGCGCAGATGGGCCAGCGGTCGGGGCTGGGCTCGACGGACGTCTTCACGCTCCGGGCCATGTACCCGCCGTCCACGGCCATCCACCGGCTCTACAACCCGAACTGGGCCGGCGGCGACCACCTGTACGGCACCGATCCGCGGGAGGGCGGCTCCCTGGGCTTCGTGCTGGAGCAGCGGCACTACTTCTACCTGACCTCCGCGGCCGGCGCCTCGTACGCCGCGCTCTACCGCTGCGCGGTCGGCGGGCACCACTTCCTGTCGCGGGACCCGTTCTGCGAGTCCGGGGTTCAGGCGGAGGCCGCGCTCGGCCAGCTGGCCGCCTCGCCGCTCTCCGGCACGGTGCCGCTCTACCGCGTGCGGCACGCCCCCACGGGACACCGGCTCTCCACCACGCACGCCGGGGAGCGCCAGGGCCTGATCGACGGGGGATGGGTGGACGAGGGGGTCACGGGCTACGTCTGGACCCGCATCCCCATCCACCGCCTCTACAACCCCGGCTGGGGCGGAGGCGACCACATGTACAGCCACGACCCGGCCGAGGGGCGCGGCGGCTTCGTCCTGGAAACCCAGGCCTTCTTCTTCCTGACCTCGCTCACGGGCCCCGACTACGCGCCGCTGTACCGCTGCTTCGTCTACAACCACCACTTCCTCAGCCGCGACCGCTCCTGCGAGACCGGCACCCCCGCGGAAGGGGAGATGGGGCTGGTGGCGGTCTGGCAGATGCCCGGCACCGTGCCGCTGTACCGGCTGTTCAACCCCCGCAACAGCGACCACCTCTTCACGACGCACGCCGGGGAGCGCCAGGGCGCGCTGGCGGGAGGCTGGGTCGACGAAGGGGTCGCGGGGTACGTCTGGGAGCAGCCCTGATCCCGGAAGAACGTCAGGTCTCGCGCAGAGTCAGCGGAGAAACCCCTCTGTCGACTGTGCCGACTCTGCGCGAGAAAAGTCTTTCGCCGGATTCGGGGCGAGGCCGCGCCGGACCGTCCGTGGAGTACTCGTTCGTCGGGGGCCGTCGCGGGCGGCCCCCGCCGAACGGGCTCTTGCGCGCCCGCCCGCGCCCCACGACCTTGTGAGCCCCGCTCAGGGCGGCCGGGGCGCGGGGGAACCGGCCCGGAAAGGCGGCCTTTCGCTTGACAGGGCGCGGCTTTCGGGATAGCTTTCCGGTTTATGTTGAAACTGAGCCTCGCGGCGGTGGACCGCGGAGAAGTACGGGTCCGAGAGCAGGTACCGCCCGAGCACCCCATCTTCGAGGGAACCGGGGTGGAGCTCGTCCGCCCGCTCGAGGTGGACCTGGAGGCCCGGTCCGTCGGCGAGGGGGTCCTGCTGCGCGGCACGCTCCGCACCACGGTGCGGCTGGCCTGCCGCCGTTGTCTTTCGCCCGTGGAGAGGGACGTGGACGAAGAGGTCAACCTCCTCTTCGTGGAAGACATGGGCGAGGACGACGACACCGGGGGCGAGGTCTACCCCCTGCCGGCCCGCGGCGACGAGGTGGACCTGACCGACGCGGTCCGCGAGCAGGTCCTGCTCGAGATGCCCGAGTTCGCCCTCTGCGGCGAGGAGTGCCGGGGGCTCTGCCCCAGCTGCGGCGCCAACCTCAACGAGGGGGCGTGCGAGTGCGTTCCCGAGGCGGCGCCGTCGCCGTGGGAGGCGCTGAAGAAGGTCAAGTTCGACTGAAACGGTTCACCCTGTGGGATAAGAAGAGGCTCCGATGGCCGTACCGAAGAGGCGCCAGTCCAAGCAGCGCCAGCGCAAGCGCCGCACGCACGTGAAGGCGGCCATGCCCGCGTTCATCAACTGTCCGCGCTGCGGCGACCCCACGCTGCCGCACCGCGTCTGCCAGAACTGCGGCTACTACCGCAACGAGCAGCGGATCGAAGTGGACGAGTTCTAGTCCCCGGCTGACGACGAACTTCCCCCCCAGAGATGCGGATCGCGGTTGACGCGATGGGCTCCGACCGTGCCCCGGCCGTCGAGGTCGAGGGAACGGTCGGAGCTTTGCTTGAGCGGCCCGACGCCACCGTGCTGCTGGTGGGCGACCAGGGCCGGATCGAGGCCGAGCTGGCCCGGCACGCCGCCGCGCCGCGCGAGCGCATCGAGGTGGTGCACGCCCCCGAGGTGATCGACCCGGGCGAGCCGCCGGTGCCGGCGGTCAGGCGCAAGTCGGACTCGTCGATCGTGGTCGGCACGCGCCTGGTGAAGAACGGCGAGGCCGACGCCTTCCTCTCCGCCGGCTCCACCGGCGCGGTGATGGCCGCCGCGCACCTCTTCCTGCGCCCGATCCCGGGCGTGGACCGCCCCGCCGTGGGCGCCGCCGTCCCCACCGCCAGCGGCGCCTTCTTCCTGATCGACATGGGGGCCAACGTCGACACCCGCCCCCAGCACCTCTTCCAGTTCGCGCACCTGGGCACCATCTACGCCCAGGACCTGATGGGGATCGCCAGCCCGCGGGTGGGCCTCCTCAACATCGGCCACGAGCCCGAGAAGGGGAACGAGCAGACGCTGGAGACCTACGAGCTCCTGTCGGCATCGCCCACGCTCAACTTCGTGGGGAACATCGAGGGGCGCGACGTGCTCTTCCACCGCTGCGACGTGCTGGTGTGCGACGGGTTCGTGGGGAACGTGCTGCTCAAGTTCTACGAGTCGATGGCCGGCTTCCTGGGCGGCGTGCTGCGCCGCGAGATGGAGGAGCAGGGGGTGCAGCTGGACCTGGAGCGGCTCTTCCGCCGCCTCGACTACTCGACCTACGGCGGCGCCCCGCTCCTGGGGGTGAACGGCGTGGTCATCATCAGCCACGGGGGCTCGCCGCCCGCCGCCATCCGCAACGGCATCGGGGTTGCCGCGCGCAGCGTGGAGGCCGGGATGGTGGAGCACATCGCCGGGCGGCTGGCCCACCTGGCGGAAAGCACCGAGGAAGCATGATCCAGGCAGCCAGGACTCCGCGCGCGCGGCTGGTCTCCACCGGCCGCTTCAACCCGCCGAAGGTGGTGACCAACGCCGACCTGGAGCGGATGGTGGAGACGAGCGACGAGTGGATCCGCACCCGCACCGGGATCCGCGAGCGCCGCATCTCGGAGAAGGAGGTGGGCGCGGCCGACATGGGCGCGGCCGCCGCCCGCATCGCGCTGGAGCGCGCGGGGCTCGGGCCCGAGGACGTGGACATGCTCCTGGTGTCGACCGCCACCCCCGACCGGCTGCTGCCGTCGACGGCGTGCGACATCCAGGCGCTGCTGGGAACGCGCAACGCCGCGGCCTACGACTACGCCACCGCCTGCTCGGGTTTCCTGTACGGCCTTTCCCTGGCCGAGGCGCACATCGTGGCGGGCCAGGCCGAGCGCGTGCTGGTGGTGTGCACCGAGAAGATGTCGTCGATCATCGACTGGACCGACCGCGCCACCTGCGTGCTCTTCGGCGACGGGGCGGGGGCGGCGGTGGTGCAGGCGGCCAACGGCGACGGCCGCGGCATCCTCTCGGGCTACATGAAGAGCGACGGCACGCTGGCCGAGCTGCTCTGGCGCCCGGGCGGCGGGGCCAGGATGCCGCTGGACATCGCGGTGCTCGACGAGCGGAGCCACTACGTGAAGATGGCGGGCCCCGAGGTGTTCAAGTCGGCGGTGCGCGCCATGTGCGAGGCGGCCGAGAGCGCGCTCACCCGCGCGGGGGTCAGCTCCGCCGAGATCGACCTGCTGGTGCCGCACCAGGCGAACATGCGGATCATCGACGCCACCGCCAAGTACGCGAAGATCCCACCGGAGAAGGTGTTCATCAACGTGGACCGCTACGGCAACATGTCGAGCGCCTCGATCCCGGTGGCGCTGGACGAGGCGGTGGAGCAGGGGCGTGCCGGGCCGGGCTCCCTGGTGCTGATGGTGGCGTTCGGCGCCGGGTTCACCTGGGCCGCCAACGTGGTGCGGCTGTAGCGGTGCCGAGTGCCCAGTGCCCAGTGCCCAGGAACTGCACGGGCGGGATTCGGGTGAGGCGCGAGCATCGTCGCCGACCTGGGAGGCCCTCTCTCCCCCCGGCCCCCTCTCTCCCAATGAATGGGAGAAAGGGGGAGAACTCAGCGCGAGGGCGGGCTTCGGCGCGAATGGCAGGGGTTCACTGATCGTCGGAGCGGGACGGAGACTGCAACCGGTGAGACCGTGATGGCCGGAGAGCGCGTGGGCCTGCTCTTCCCCGGACAGGGGTCGCAGGCGGTGGGGATGGGAAAGGACCTGGCGGAGCGCTGGCCCGAGGCGCGCCGGGTGTGGGAGGAGGCGGACGAGGCGCTCGGCTTCGGCCTGTCGAAGCTCTGCTGGGAAGGCCCGGAGGACGAGCTCACGCTCACCCGCAACGCGCAGCCCGCGCTGCTGGCGCACAGCGCCGCGGCGTGGGCCGTCGTGCGTGCGGCGGACCTGGACGTGGTCTGCGCGGCCGGCCACTCGCTGGGCGAGTTCAGCGCCTACCACGCGGCGGGGTCGCTGGGGCTGGGCGACGCGCTCCGCACGGTGCGCCGGCGCGGGGAGCTGATGTTCGAGTCCGGCCGGCAGCGGCCCGGGACGATGGCGGCGGTGCTGGGCCTCGACGACGACGTGGTGGAGGGCGTCTGCCGCGAGGCGAGCACGGAGGACTCGGTGGTGGTCGCCGCCAACTTCAACTCGCCGGGGCAGGTGGTGGTCTCGGGCGACCTGGAGGCGGTGGAGCGGGCGAGCGCGATGCTGGTCTCGGCCGGGGCGAAGAAGGTGCAGCGGCTGAACGTGTCGGGCGCCTTCCACTCGCCGCTGATGGCGGTGGCGGAGGCGGGGCTGCGCGAGCAGCTGGACGCCGTGGAGTTCCGCGACCCGCTGTTCCCGGTGGTCTCGAACGTGACGGCGTCGCCCGTCGGCGACGCGGCGGAGGCGCGGCTGCTGCTGGTGGAGCAGCTGACCAGCACGGTGCGCTGGACGGCGTCGGTGCGCACGATGCTGCAGCTGGGGGTGACGCGCTTCCTGGAGGTGGGCACGGGGAAGGTGCTCACCGGGATGCTCAAGCGCATCGACCCGGCGGCGGCGGGGATGGGCACGGCGCTGGGGACGGTGGAGCAGATCGAGGGGTTCCTGGGGGGATAGTGCCCAGGGCCCAGTGCCCAGTGCCCAGTGCCCAGTGCCCGGGAACCGATGGGTTGGGATCGGGTGCGGGAGGCAGGGGCCGGTGCCGCCGTGGGGGGCCCTCACCCGCCGCCTGAGAGCGGCAACCCTCTCCCAACTTCGGGAGAGGGTGGACTTTACGGGCTTCGGTGCGGGACGTAGGGGCGAGGCCTGCCTCGACCGCCGGATGCCGGTGCGTGTGCGGGAGGCGGGCGATCGCGACGGGGCGGCCTCCGCACGGACTCGCAGGCTCGCCCCTACGGAATTCGTCGCCGTGGCGAGACCCGCGTGAGGGATGCGCGCCCGGAGGGCCGGGACGCGGGCGCGCCGTGGGGTTTGGCGCGACCGTGGCCCGGCGCCGTTGGGCACGGTCGTATCGTGCCCTACGGCGCGCGCAGCCCGGCCCCCGCCAGGGGGACACGCCCGAACAGCGAAGTTCAAGCAGTTGCAGTCGATGCAGTTTCGAACCCGCGAGCGGAGGCACAGGGTGGAGCTACAGGGGCAGGTGGCGCTGGTGACCGGCGGGTCGCGCGGGATCGGGCTGGCGATCGCGGAGGAGCTGGCCGGCGCGGGGGCGAGGGTCGCCGTGGTGGCGCGCGACGAGGCGCGGGCGCAGGCCGCGGCGGCGAGCCTCCCGGGCGAGGGGCACCGCGGCTACGGCTGCGACGTGGCCGACCCCGAGGCGTGCAACCAGCTGGTCAAGCGGGTGGAGGCCGACCTGGGCGGCGTCGACGTCCTGGTGAACAACGCCGGCGTCACGCGCGACAACCTGCTGATGCGCATCAAGGACGAGGACTGGGACGCGGTGGTGGACACCAACCTGCGCGGGGCCTTCAACCTGATGCGCGCCGTCTCCCGCGGGATGATGAAGAAGCGCGCGGGGCGCATCGTGAACGTCAGCTCGGTGGTCGGGATCACCGGCAACGCGGGGCAGGCGAACTACGCGGCCAGCAAGGCGGGGCTCATCGGGATGACCAAGGCGGTGGCGAAGGAGCTGGCCTCGCGTGGGGTTCTGGTCAACGCCGTCGCCCCCGGATACATTGAGACCGACATGACGGCCGAGCTCCCCGAGGCGGCCCGCGGCGCGCTGATGCAGCAGATCGCGCTGGGGCGGCTGGGCCGTCCGCAGGACATCGCTCCGGTGGTCCGCTTCCTGGCGGGCCCGGGCGCGTCGTACATCACCGGGCAGGTGCTGGTGGTGGACGGCGGGATGGTGATGTGAGGGGCGGGGCGGCGCCAGGCGGCCCCCAGAACCGACGAGAACCCGGTCCGGAAGCCAACCCATTCAGGAGCACGCGCAATGGCGGACATCGAGCAGAAGGTCAAGGACATCATCATCAACGAGCTGGGCGTCGAGGCGGAGAAGGTGACGCGGGAGGCTTCCTTCGTGGAGGACCTGGGCGCCGACAGCCTGGACACCGTGGAGCTGGTGATGGCGTTCGAGGAGGAGTTCGGGATGGAGATCCCGGACGAGGAGGCCGAGAAGCTCCAGACCGTCGGCGACGCCATCGACTACATCCAGAACCACCAGGGCTCCTGAGCCCTTCGGGGGTGCCGCACGCCCGGGCGGAAGGCGCCCGCGTGCGGCACCTTTGTGTTTGGGGGTGGCCGGGCGGGTGCGCCGGGCGGCTGAAGCCGCGGCTACAACTGCAGGAAGCCTCGCAAACCGCGCGAGGCTGCGGGGCGGCCTTCCGCGCGTGCGGCGTGGATCCGCGCGGGGGCGGGACGGGCGAGGCAGGCCTCGCCCCTGCGGGAGATCGACGAAGCGAATCCTGGGCACTGGGCACTGGGGACTCAGGACTGAGCACTTAGGACTAAGGACTTTGGGTGAGATGAACCGCCGAGTCGTGATCACGGGGACGGGGCTGATCTCGGCCGTGGGGCTGGACGTGGCGAGCTCGTGGGCGGCCCTGCTCGCCGGGAAGAGCGGCGCGGCCCGGATCGCCCAGTTCGACCCCACGGGCTACGACGTCACCTTCGCCTGCGAGGTGAAGGGCTTCGAGCCGGACCCCTACATCGACCGCAAGGAGGCCAAGCGCACCGACCGCTTCAGCCAGCTGGCCATCGCGGCCAGCGTGCAGGCCATGCGCGAGGCGGGGCTCGAGGAGAGCCGCGAGGGGGTCGACATGGACCGCTTCGGGGTGATCATCGGCAGCGGGATCGGGGGGATCAACACCTTCGAGGACCAGCACTCGCGCCTGATCGAGCGCGGGCCCTCGCGCGTGTCCCCCTTCTTCGTGCCGATGTTCATCTCCGACATCGCGGCGGGGCTGGTCTCCATCCGCTACGGGGCCCGGGGGCCGAACTACTGCACCGTCTCGGCGTGCGCCAGCAGCGCGCACGCGGTGGGCAACGCCTTCCGCTCCATCAAGCACGGCGAGGCGGACGTGATGCTGGCGGGCGGCACCGAGGCGAGCTGCACGGGGCTCACCATCGCCGGCTTCGCCTCGATGAAGGCGCTCTCGGAGCGCAACGACTCGCCCGAGACCGCCAGCCGCCCGTTCGACGCCACGCGCGACGGCTTCGTGCTGGGCGAGGGGGCGGGGATGCTGGTGCTGGAGGAGCTGGAGCACGCCCGGCGACGTGGGGCGACGGTGATCGCCGAGGTGGTGGGCTACGGGCAGACGGCCGACGCCTACCACATCACCGCGCCGGCGGAGGGGGGCGAGGGCGCGGTGCGGGCGATGCGCCTGGCCATGAAGGAGGCGGGGGCGGAGCCCGGGGACGTGGACTACATCAACGCCCACGGCACCTCCACGCCCGCCAACGACAAGAACGAGACGGCGGCGATCAGGACCGTCCTGGGCGAGCGCGCCTACGAGGTGGTGGTCGGCTCCACCAAGTCGATGACGGGGCACACGCTGGGCGCGGCGGGCGGGGTGGAGGCGGTGATCAGCGCGCTGGTGTGCCGCGAGGGGAAGATCCCGCCCACCATCAACTTCCACGAGCGCGACCCGGACTGCGACCTGGACTACGCCACCGACGGGATGCGCGAGCGCCCGGTGCGGCTGGCGCTCAGCAACTCGTTCGGCTTCGGCGGCCACAACGTGTGCCTGGCGGTGCGCCGCTTCGACGGGTAGCGGCGGACGCCTCGTCCGAACCAGACGACCCTTCTCCCCCGGCGGGAGAAGGGTCGTTTTATGGTATCCGAGCAAGGGAGCGCACGGAGTTGCGCATGGCGCGACCAGCCTTCAGCTTTCGAAGAACATGATTGCTTTTCGCCGCTCCCGAATTCAAGATAGTATCCTTTCTCGCTGCTTTCAGTACCAGCATGAGGATGTCCAAAATGGAAACGGGTATCCATGGGAAGATTCCCTTCGTTCGGTTCAACTCCTGGGAAGAGTTCAAGGCCTCTTTCTGCGAGCATCTGTTCCCGGGTGCTCCTTTCCATCGTGGGGATTTTCTCTTCCGGGGGCACAGCAATCCCAACTGGAGACTGACCTCCACCTTCGACAGGATGTTCTCGCATCAGTCCAAGTCGAAACGGCTGCTGATCGCGGAAGACTTGCTCACGCTCTTCAAGCGCAACCTCGAGGGAGAGCAGGTTCCCGCCGAGGTGCGTGAAAACGACTCGCTTTTTCTCGCCCTCGGGCAGCACTACGGGCTTCCCACCCGGTTGCTCGATTGGACGGAAAGCCCCTACATCGCAGCGTTCTTCGCATATAACTCGACGGCCTTGTGGGGACAGCACGATCAGGAGATCGTGGTCTGGGTGCTCGATTCCCGGCATCCCATCTGGTCGAGTCATTATGGCGTCGAGGTCGTAGACGTCCCCTCCTTCGGAAACAAGCGCATCCGAAACCAGTCCGGGAAATTCACCCTCTCGAGGACTCCCTATCTGACTCTGGAGGAGTACGTCGAGGAACATGGGGAAGAAGGGCGGCCTCTGTTCAAGTTCCTGCTTCCCGCTTCCAACTACAAGACGGCTCTCGCCGACCTGGACTCCATGGGCATCCACCACGGGACGGTCTATCCGGAAGTCGAAGGGGCCGCGCAAATGGCGCTCTTCCGAACCGTTCTCGCGTTCGACGCCTTCGTGCAGACCCCAACCTCTCGCCCTTCATAAAACCATACCATGGGCTGCCGCGGCTGGAGTGTTGTTGGTGGCATGGCGCTCAGCAACTCGTTCGGCTTCGGCGGCCACAACGTCTGCCTGGCGGTCCGCCGCTTCGACGGGTAGGACGGAAAACTTCAGGGCTCACGCAGAGCAGCAGAGTCAGCAGAGGAGATGGTGTTCTCTGCTGACTCTGCTGCTCTGCGTGAGAAAAGTCGTTTTACCGGACGCGGGATCAGGAACATTCCCTCTCCTCCCGCGTATCCCGAACCCGCGTTCTTCTCTCCTCCGCAGATCCCTCCCGATCCACCCTCCCGCAGGATCGTCCGAGATGCGCATCCACTCCCCGCCGGCCCGGCCCGCCCTCGCGCTGCTGTTCGCGGCGCTGCTCGCGGCGTCCGCCTGCGGCGGCGACGGTCCCGCCTCTCCCGCGGAGCAGCTGTCGGAGCGGCGCGAGACGGAGCACTTCGTCTTCCACTACGCGGCGGGCGACCAGGTCTACTCGGACTGGCAGGAGGCCTACCACGCCTGGCTCCTGTCTACCTGGAACGTGGCCCTCACGCGCAAGATCGAGTACTTCAAGTACCGCGACCGCGCCCACAAGCGCAGCGTGATGGGGGTGGACGGCAACGGCATCGCCTACCCCGACCGCTACGAGGTGCACACCATCTGGCCGAACGACAACCACGAGACCGTGCACGTGGTGGTGATCGCCGCGATCGGGAGCGGGCCGGCGTTCTTCGACGAGGGGGTCGCCGTCGCCTTCCATGTGGACCCTGTGGCCGGCAACCTGGTCCCCCGGTGGGGCAACCGCAGCGTCCACGACATTGCCCGCGAGATGTGGCAGCAGGGGCGCGTGCCGCCGCTCGAGCAGCTGATCGCGAGCGAATCGTCGTTCCGGGGCTTCGAGGATGGGCTGAGCTACCCGCTCGCGGGCTCGTTCGTGCGCTTCCTGGTCGACACGCGCGGCCTGGAGACGGTGAAGCGCATCTTTCGCGAGATGCGGCGCGCGGACGGCGGGGCCGCGGTGCGCACGAAGTTCCGGGCCATCTTCGGCGCGGAGCTCGACGCCGTGTGGGACGAGTGGCGGCTGTACGTCACGACCGGCGCGGCTCCGGCGTGAGGAGCGCCGCCTGCGCTCCGATCCGGGCGCGGGCACCAAAACGTCTCGCGCGGAGCAGCAGAGCGAGCAGAGAATACCCGCCCGTCGCGTGAAAGTCGTTGCGCGGCGGGTGACCTGAGCGCACATTGGGCACGGCGCCGCGCGCGCTCACCCTCCCGCCGTTCCTTCCCCACCCGACCCGGAGCCACCCCCATGCGGAAGTGCAGCTTCCTTCTCCTTTTCGGCCTGGCGGCGTGCGGCACGTCGGGCACCGGCTCGGCCTCGCCCGCGCCCCAGAGCCGCGAGCTGCGCCAGGAAGACCTGGACAACTACCGGATGGAGGCCATCTCGCCCACGATCACCGCGGCCACGGAGGTCACCGCCCCGCTCGAGCGGGTCTGGGCGGTCCTGCCGCAGGTCTTCCAGGAGCTCGGGATCGGCGAGGCCGGCGTGATCGACCCGGCGGGGTTCGTGTACGGGCAGCGGGAGATGTCGGTCCGGAGGCGCCTGGGCAGCGCCCCGCTCTCGCAGTTCGTGGAGTGCGGGAACAACATGGGGATTTCCAACGCGAACTCGTACACGGTGACGCTCTCGGTGGTCACCCAGCTCCAGCGCACCACGGCCGAGAAAACGGGCGTGCTCTCGCTGGTGCAGGCCACCGCGCGGCAGCCGGGGAACAGCCAGCAGTCCGTGGTGTGCACCAGCACCACCGAGCTGGAGCGCCGCATCGCCAACACCGTCAAGCTACGCCTCATCCAGTAGCCGTCCGGCTCGTTCTTCTCTTTCGTACCCGACGACCCTTCTCCCCGGCGGGGAGGAGGGTCGTCGCGTCTGGGGCGAGCTGGAGGTGCTCAGGGAGGAGAAATTCTTGACAATCCGCGCGCGGCCGCATGAATTCGCGCTTGCGTTTCCACGCCGGGTTCCGCCTTCCACATCGCGTCTCCCGTTGCCCGAGGAGGTTCCATGCGCGCTCTCGCCCGTCGCCTGGCCCTTCCGCTCCTGGTCGTCCTCGCCGCGCCGGGGTGCGTGACGTATACGGCGCACCAGATGCCGGGGCCGTCGTCGCGGGAGCGGCTGCCCAACCCGGTGCGGGTCACGCGCTCCGACGCGAGCACGGTGCTCCTCTTCGACGCGGCCCTGGCCGCCGACAGCGTGGTGGGCTTCACCGGGGGCGGCTCCGCGTCGGGCCAGCGCGTCGCCGTGGCCATGGGCGACGTGCGGATGCTGGAGTCGCGGAAGACCAACGCCACGGGGACCGCCGGGCTCGTGGCGGCGGCGGCCCTGGCGGCGGGCGTCGTCATCCTGGCCCTGGGATCGTCCGGGGGGACGGCGTACTGAGGCCGAATTCCCTCGGGTGAGGGCGGGGGGAAGGCGGCTGAAGCCGCGGAGCCGCGGCTACAACTACAGAAAGCCTCGCAAACCGCGCGAGGCTTCAACAGCCCTGCACCTCCCGATCGCGAGACCGCTCTTCCCTCTCGATCCACGCTTTCCGTCCCCAATCCCCGCAAGGAGAACCGAGATGCTGATTCGCTGGATCGTGGCGGCGCTGCACCTGCTGGCGCTCGGGATGGGGCTGGGGGCGGTGTGGGCGCGCGGCCGGGCCCTGCGCGGGCCGCTGGACGACGCGGGGCTCAAGCGGGTGTTCTACGCCGACGCCTTCTGGGGGATCGCCGCGGGGGTGTGGATCCTCACCGGGCTGCTGCGCGCGTTCGGCGGCCTGGAGAAGGGGACCCGCTACTACGTGACCAACGACGCCTTCCTGGCCAAGATGGTGCTGCTGGGGCTGATCCTGGCGCTGGAGGCGTGGCCGATGGCGGCGCTCGTCCGCTGGCGCATCTCCCTCAAGCGCGGCCTGGTGCCCGACACCGCCCGCGCGGGCACCTTCGCCACCATCAGCACCGTGCAGGCCCTGCTGGTGGTGGGGATGGTGTTCGCGGCCACGGCGATGGCGCGGGGGATCGGCCACTGAGCGGGGCGCGCGAGGTCCCGGCGGGCGGCCACGTCCGCGCCAACGAGGCGGCCTGGGACCTGGTGGCCGCCGCGAAGTACGCGGCCGAGGTGGAGGCCGACGTGGAGCTGCTGCGCTCCGGCGGCACCAGTCTGCTGGAGCCCGAGCTGCGGCTGCTGGGCGGCCTGTCGGGGTGCGGGCGCGCCGTCCACCTGCAGTGCTCGCACGGGCTGGACGCGCTGTCGCTGTGGAAGCTGGGCGCGCGCGAGGTGGTGGGCGTCGACGTGAGCGGCGCCATGCTGGAGCTCGCGCGGCAGAAGGCGGAGCGGCTGGGCGCCCCGGCCGCCTGGGTGCGGAGCGAGGTGCTGGCCGTCCCGCGGGAGCTGGACAGGGCGGCGGACCTGGTCTACACCGGCAAGGGCGCCCTGCCGTGGGTGAGCGACCTGGCGCGCTGGGCGGAGGTGGCCGCGCGGCTGCTGGCGCCGGGCGGGCGCCTCTACGTCTTCGAGGGGCATCCCCTGAACTGGGTCTGGGAGCCGGAGGCCGCCCGCCACCGCCTGCGCGGCGACGGGGGCGACTACTTCCAGCGCGGGCCGCGGGCGAACCGCGACTTCCCCGGCCTGGCGCTGGAGGACGCGACCCCGCCCGGCGAGCCGGTGCCGCGGGCGTTCGAGTGGCAGTGGACGCTGGGCGAGATCGTCACCGCGGTGGCGGACGCGGGGCTCGCGGTCGAGCGCCTGGAGGAGCACCCGGAGCACTTCTGGCCGCAGCTCGCCCGCATCCCCGACGACGAGCTGCGCCGCCTCCCGCACACCTTCTCCCTCCTCGCGCGCCGGCCGCGGTAGCCCTGGTCTCTCGGCGGCATCCTGCGCGCGCGTCGTCCGCCCGGTAGCTTGTCCCGCCGTACGCGTCGGTCCGCGGCGGGGCAGGGAGGCGCGGCCGACGGTTCGATCCAACGAGAACGGAGCGAGGAGAATGACGCGGAGGCTTTCCCTGCTGGCGCTGGGCTGCGCCGCGGTGCTCACGCTGGCGGCCCCCGCGGGGGCGCAGCGCGCGTTCGTGGGGGTCGGCGCCGGGCTCAGCTACATCCGGAAGAGCGACACGGAGGAGAGCGGGGCGCGGCCCAGCGTGCGCGCGCTCGCCGGCTGGCGGATCGCGCGCGGCGTGTCGCTCCTGCTGGAGGGCACCGCCCACGGCGTGGGCGAGGACGCGCGGGACTTCCTGGCCGACTCCACCAGCCGCGAGACGGGGGTGCTGGGCGTGTGGACGCTCTTCCTCGCCGCGCAGGTGGACCTCTCCGAAGACGTGTACCTGCGGCCCGCGCTCGGCCTGGGGGGCAACGCGTTCGCGGTCGGCCGCCCCCTGCCGAACGACGGGTTCGACTTCGGCGTCAGCCGCGAGGGCGGTCCCGCGGTGGGGCTCACCGCCGGGTACGCCGTACGGGTGAGCGACCGGTTCTCGGTGAACGTGGAGGGCGTGGGCGCCTGGAGCGGCGGCGAGGACAGCAGCGGCTCGCGGGTGGTCGCCGCGCTGCTGGTGGTGCCCACGTGGAGGCTCTGAGCCCCGGGGAGCGCCGCCCGGGCTCACGGAGCGCGGCGGCAGGGACGTGACGGAGGAGGCTATGAGCATCATCGGCGAGATCGCGGGCGGCCTGAGAATCGTCACGACGGTCGCGGGGTGGATCAAGCCGCCGCCGAGGCTCCGCGAGCTCGGCGGCCGCTGGTACTCGCGCTACCAGCGCGAGGACGATCCTCACCTGGGGGAGTGGGCCACGGACCTGACCGAGGTCACGGTGCGCTGGCCGCGGAAGCTGGAGTTCAGGAACCACCCGTCTCCCGGCGGAGCGGAGTACCGCGCCGAGGGGCGCTTCCGCAACGAGCGCGAGATCGTGGGCACCTGGCGCGAGACGCGCCCCGGCGCCACCGCCGGCGGCACGTTCCACCTCTACGCCGACGCGTTCGGGAAGAAGCTCTACGGGATCTGCACCGGGCCCACCGGGCAGCACAGGCCGATCTACGGAGGCTGGATCCTGGCGCGCGAGCAGGAGCTCCTGGACCGGGCGCAGGAGGAGCTGGCCGAGGCCATGCTGGTCTGCCGGAAATGATCCCGGGCCGCGGACCCGGAGTGCCCTCACCGGTGAATCCGAGCCCGACACCGCCCGGGTGCGCTCGTTCGCCGTACGATCGGCGTCGTGCAGGCGCTGCCGGCGGTGGGACGCCCTGGAGACTCTGACCGGAGAGCGCCGCGATGCGCCTGGCCCGCGTCACCCTCGTCCTGGCCGTGGCGGCGTTCGCCGGCTTCGGGCTGGCGACACTGGTGCGGCCGTCGGTACTGGGGGTTCTCGGCATCGAGCTGACCCGCCCCGCCGCGTCGACGGAGATCCGCGCCTTCTACGGCGGGCTGGAGCTGGGCCTGGCGCTCTTCTTCGCCCGCGCCGCCGCGGACCCGGCGTGGTTCCGCCCCGCCCTCTTCGCGCTGGTCGCCTCGCTCGGCGGCGTGGCGCTGTCGCGCGCCGCTGGTGTCGTGGTGGACGGGAGCGCCGGGCCGCTGGTGCTGCTGCTCGGCGCCGCGGAGGCCGCCGGCGCGCTGCTCGCCCTGGCCGCCCTCCGCCGCCTGCCGCCGAACCTCCGCTGACGGGATGATCGTCCTCCGGTGCACGCAGCGCGTGCTGAAGCAGAGCCGCATCGCGCCGCTCCCCGAGCCGCCCGAGCCCACGGGCGTGCTGGGCGAGTGGTACGTGAACGCGGTCAGCCTTCCGTTCCCGGGGCGCTCGCTGGTGCTCTATGTCAGTAGCCGGACGCTCCTGACCGTGGTGGCTCCCGGCCGGACGCTGGGCCCCACGCTCCCGGTGTTCCGCGAGCGGCTTCCCGCGCTGCTCGTCCGCCTGCGCCTGCCGGCCGACTGGATCGAAGCGGAGATGCGGCACTTCTCCGAGGTCAGCTACGCGGCGACGCGGAGCCGCAGCGTGCTCGGCTCCATGAACAACATCCATGACCTCCTCTGGTTCCATGCCGCGGAGGCGCCCTCGTTCGAGCGGCTGGACTTGGACGCGATGGAGCTGGAACTGGCGGGCACGCCGTTCGGAGCGATGCAGTACAACTTCCCCGACAAGGCGGTCGCGGCGCTCGCCGAAGGCCACAGCCGGTGATTGCTGTTGGCGGGCCATGGTCCCCACCGGCATCTCCTCGCGCAACCCCGCGCTCGACATGCCGGGACCGTGAGTCGGGCGAGGTCATGGCCGAGTTACCGCGACTTCCTTCCAGCGAGTGAATCATCATGTCTAAGAGCGAATCGAAGAATCCCGTGCTTCGTGTTGTTGCCGTCATCACCGCCCTCGTCGGTCTCGCCGTCAGCGGCTTTGCCCTCTGGGACAGGCTCCTTAAGCCAAAGCCCGCCGATTTACACGTCGAGTTTGCTCTCACCCGCTCCGATGAGTTTCCGATTGCACCCGCGGAAGCCGACAGCGGTTGGTTGGCTCCCTTTCCGCTCGGGCTGGTGGTTCGGAATTCCGGAGAAATGACTGCGGAGGACGTCAGCCTCAGTGTTACCTATCCGGTCAACCTGATTCTCTCGCCAGTCGATTCGACTGCGCGATTGCAGAGCGTTGTCGTACCCACGGGCCAACGGATGATGATGACCTTACAGGGTCGTGATCTTCATCCGAAGCAGGTGTGGCATCTAGACTTTGAGATCAATGCTCGCGCGGAGAATACGCTCAAGATTCCCGTGGAAGGTTATCTGGGAGACAGTACGCGGGTGAACGCAGAGTTCGAGATGGTTCTTTCCTACCTTCTCGACACCGAACTTGTAGCCAAGGACCGTCCTGTGAAACGCTCCAGACTGCGTCTGACAATCGGACCCGAGCACATGCTCAAGCAGCGCTTCAAGCGCTTCTTCGTCGTCAGCGCCCTCGATTCTGCCGGCCGATACGAACTCACGGGATATTCGCTGGTCGATACCGGGTCCGTTCGTTAGGAGCCGAACATGCCGCTTGACGATTAACCCTTTCCCTCCGGCCGCAGGATCAGGCAGGTGCTGGTGGCGTAGGCCAGGAGCTTCCCGGCGGCGTCGGTGAGCCGCGCCTCGGCCAGCGCCGTGGTGCGGCCGGCGTGGAGCGCGGTGCCCTCGGCGCGCACGGGGCCGGTGGCGACGGTGATCGGGCGCAGCAGGTTGATCTTGATCTCCAGCGTGGTGTAGCCGGCGCCCGCCGGGAGCAGCGTGTGCACCGCGCACCCCATCGCCGAGTCGCAGAGGGTGGCCGCCACGCCGCCGTGCACCACCCCGATCGGGTTGTAGTGGAACTCCGCCGGCGTCATGGTGAAGACGGCGCGCCCCTCCTCCACCTCCTCCAGCAGGAAGTCCAGCGCCCAGGCGATCGGTGGGCGGGGCAGCTCGCCGCGGATCATCGCCCGCATGTACTCCAGCCCCGCCATCCCCCGCCCGGCGGTGGCGCCGATCATCGGGTCGTCCCACTCGATGGTGCGGGTGCGCGCCCCGGGTCCCGCCATCACGTCGGTCATCGGGAAGTCTCCTCTCGTATGATCCATCCGCCGGATCAGCGCGTGCAAGTCCGGCCGGGTGTGGCCGTTGCCCACTGTTCACTCCGTACCCCTTGCGCGGGAGGGCGGCGGAGGCGAGATTGTGCGGAGTTGTCCATTTGCCTCCTCCACCCTCGCCATCCCGGCCCGTGCTGCCCCTCGAGTTCGAGACCCGCTACGAAGGGCTCCTGTACGCCATCGAGGCCCCGATCGTCACCCTCCACCGCAGGCACCCCGAACTGCTCGACTACGACGTCGAGGCCGCGCTGGACGCGCTCATCGCCCGCTACGCGGCGGAGCAGCGGGGCCGGCCCGCCGAGGACCGGCCGCTCCCCGGGCTGAGGCAGGCGGTGCTCGACGCCGTGCGCCCCGGGTGCGAGCGGTGGCTGGGGCGCGAATCGCCCTCACCCCGTGAGCCGGTGAGCCTCGAAGTGGTGACCGCCTGCTTGAAGAAGGTCCGCAAGTCGGTGCAGCGCTGGAACCGCGAGGGCGGGCGCCAGGGCTACCTGCGCTTCATCCTTCTCCACGTCCCCGTGCCGTAGCCCGAAGACGCGGCGGATCGCCTCAGACGCGCTCGATGATCGTCGCCACGCCCTGCCCGCCCGCGATGCAGAGCGTGACCAGCGCGGTGCCGAGCCCGCGCCGCTCCAGCTCGTCCAGCGCCGTGCCCAGCAGCATGGCCCCCGTGGCGCCCAGCGGGTGCCCGAGCGCGATGGCGCCGCCGTTCACGTTCACCTTCGCCGGGTCGATGCCGAGGCGCCGGATCGTCTGCAGCGGCACGGTGGCGAACGCCTCGTTGATCTCCCACAGGTCGATGTCGGCCACGTCCATCCCCGCCCTGCGCAGCGCCTTGCGCGCGGTCTCGGCGGGGGCGGTGAGCATGATGAGCGGCTCCTCGCCGTGCGTGGCCACGGCGCGGATGCGCGCGCGGGGCTTCAGGCCGCGGCTCCGCACGTAGGCCTCCGACGCCAGCAGCACCGCCGCCGCGCCGTCCACGATGCCGCTGGAGTTGCCGGCCGTGTGCAGGTGCCGGATCTCGCCCGCCTGCGGGTAGATCCCGAGCGCCATCTCGTCCATCGTCTCCCCGTTCGGCCCCACCGGCTTGGCGCCCAGCTCGGCGAACGCGGGCTGCAGCTGCGCCAGCCCCTCCTGCGTGGTGTCGGGGCGGAGGTACTCGTCCTTCTCCAGCGCCACCGCCCCGGTGGCCGGGTCCACGACGGGGAAGAGCGAGCGCGAGAAGCGGCACTCGCGCTGCGCCTCGGCCGCCTTCTGCTGCGACTGCAGGGCGAAGCGGTCCAGCTCCTCGCGGGTGAAGCCCTCCAGCGTGGCGATCAGGTCGGCGCTGATCCCCTGCGGCACCTGGAAGTGCCTGGCGCGCAGCAGGGGGTTCTGCCCGTCGGGCCCGGCGCCGTCGGAGCCCATCGGCACGCGCGACATGCTCTCCACGCCGCCGCCCACCACCAGGTCCTGCGCGCCGCTCATCACGCCCATGGCGGCGAAGTTGACCGCCTGCAGCCCCGAGCCGCAGAAGCGGTTGAGCGAGACGCCCGACACGTGCAGCGGCCACCCCGCCGCCAGCACCGCGTTGCGGGCCAGGTTGCCGCCCTGCTCGCCCACCTGGCTCACCACGCCCACCACCACGTCGTCCACCTCGGCGCGCTCGATCCCCGTCCGCCCGACCAGGCGCTCGAGCGTCTGCGCCAGCAGCTCCTGCGGGTGGATCTCCGTGAGCGCGCCCTTCCCCTTCTTCCCCTTCCCCCGCGGCGTCCGCACCGCGTCGATGATGTATCCCCCGGGCATCTTGAGCCTCCCTTCAGAAGCGTAGCGGACAGCACGAGACCGATCGGTCTCATCCTATGCAAAGATAACCTCCCGCGCAAGCGAACGGGTGTTCGAACGCTGTGTCCGGCCGACCAGGGGAAGGGATGTCATTCCGAGCGGCGCCACATCATCGAAGCCGCGATCGCGCCGAAGCCATGCGGCGCCCGAGGAATCTACTCACCTCGCCCGGTGGCCGGCTCTCCGCACGAGTCCGGCCTGGTGGCCGCCGCGGGTAGATTCCTCGGGAGCCCGGCCGGCGGCGGTGCGGACGCAGGTCCAGCGCACGGGCTCCACTCGGAATGACATATCCGGGGGGAGATTCGGAGCGAGCTGCTTCCTTCCCTACAAATGTTGGGCTTGCGCGACCGGCAGCGCATTGGTATTCTGGTTTAACCATACGGATAAACCCCCTGGTTGAGCGATGGTCGAAGACGCTTCTCCCCCCGCCCCGGCGCTGGACGCCGACACCGAGAACCGCATCCTGGCCGCCGCGCACGCGGTGTTCACGCGGCGGGGGACGCACGGCGCCCGCATGCAGGAGATCGCCGACGAGGCGGGGGTGAACAAGGCGCTGCTGCACTACTACTTCCGCAGCAAGGAGCGCCTGGCCGAGGCGGTCTTCGGGCGCGCGGCCGGGCAGCTCCTCCCGCGCATCTTCCAGGTCCTGGGCTCCGCCGCCCCGCTCGAGGAGAAGGTGCGGGAGGTGGTGGAGGTGGAGACCGACTTCATGCTGGAGCGCCCCTACCTCCCCGGCTACGTGCTGGGCGAGGCCAACTTCAACCCCGACCTCATCCGCCGCGTCCTCGAGGGCCGCGGCCGCCCGCCGATCGGCGCGCTGCAGGCGCAGCTCGACGCGGCGGCGCAGGGAGGCCGGCTCCGGCCCACCGACGCCGAGCAGTTCCTGGTCAACCTCCTCTCGCTGATCCTCTTCCCCTTCGTCGCCCGGCCGATGATGGGGATGCTGCTGGGGATGGACGACGAGCGCTGGCGCGCCTTCGTCCTGGAGCGGCGGGGGTGGCTGGCCGACTTCCTCCTCGACGCGCTGCGCCCATGACCGCCGCGACGCTCGCGCTGCTGCTCGCCACCCTTCCGGCGCCCGACACGCTCCGCCTGCCCGAGCTGCAGGACGCCGCCCTGGCCCGCGACCCGCGCGCCGCCCAGCTCGCGCTGCAGGAGGCCGCCGCCGGGCTGCGCCTGGGCAACCTGGGCGCCCAGCGGCTCCCCCAGCTCGCCCTGCGCGGCGAGGGGACCCGCCAGTCCGACGTGACCACGATCCCGATCCGGCTCCCCGGCGTGCAGGCCCCCGAGCCGCCCAGGAGCCGCTACCAGGCCGCCCTCAATGTCGACCAGCTCGTCTACGACGGCGGCGCCATCGGCCGGCGGCGCGAGGTGGAGCGGGCGCGGCTGGCCGAGGAGCAGGCCGGGGTGCGCGCGGCCCTCTTCGCCCTGCGCGAGGAGGTGACCGAGGCGTTCTTCGCCGCCTTCCTCCTCCAGGAGCGCCAGGCCGAAGTCGGCGCGCTGATCGAGGACCTGGAGGCGCGCCTCGCCACGGTGCGCTCCGGCGTCCGCGCGGGCGCCGCGCTCCCCGGCGACACGGCCGCCGTGCAGGCCGAGCTGCTGCGCGCCCGCCAGCTGCGCGCCGAGGCCGCCGCCGACCGCCGGGCCGCCCTGGCCGTCCTCGCCGAGCTCACCGGCCGCCCCGCCGGCGAGGGCGACGTGCTGGCTCTCCCCGCGCTGGGCGGCGCGGTGGCGCGCGTGCGGGCGGCGGGGGGCGCGGCCGGCGTGCGCGACCGGCCCGAGTATGCGCGCTTCGAGCGCACGCGCGAGCGGCTGCGGCGCGAGGCCGGCGTGGTGGCCGCGCGCACGCGCCCGCAGGTGCAGGCGTTCGGGCAGCTGGGGCTGGGCCGCCCGGGGCCGTTCCTCCTCTTCGACGACGGGGTGAACGACTTCTGGATGGTGGGGATCCGCGCCCAGTGGCAGCCGTGGACGTGGGGCACCGACCGGCGCGAGCGGGAGCTGCTGCGCGTGCAGCAGCAGGTGGCGGCCACCGAGGAGGCGGCGTTCACCGCGCGGCTGGAGCGCCAGGTCCAGGACGAGCTGGCGGCGATGGAGCGGCTGGAGGCGGCGCTGGAGAGCGACGAGCGGATCATCACGCTCCGCGAGCAGGTGGAGCGGCAGGCGCGCCGCCAGTTCGAGGAGCGCGTGATCACCGCCGACCAGTACGTCGACGTCCGCACCGACGTCTTCGAGGCGCGCCTCGCCCGCCAGCGCCACCGTGTGGAGCTCGCCCGCGCCCGGGCCCGCTACCTCACCACGCTGGGAGTGGAGCTGCGATGAAGAGCGATCCAATCATCTCTGATGATTGTCATTCTGAGGGAGCCCGTGCGCGGATCTTCTGCGTTCACAAGAGCTTGCGGGCGACCGAAGAATCTACTCACCACCGCGCGTGGGTGGCTGAGCGCACCGGACTGGCCTCGTTCTGGGGTGAGTAGATGCTGCGTGCCGGGTCTTAACAAGTAGATCCTTCGGAAGCGCCCTGACCATCGGTGCGGAGGCGAGTTGCGCGCGGGCGCTTCCTCAGGATGACATCTCTCGAGATCGAGAAATCATGAAGGCGATATCCCACCTGGCCTGCATCGCCCTGCTCGCGCTGGCGGCGTGCGGCGAGGACGAGCCGGACGCGTACGGCAACTTCGAGGCGACGGAGGTGGTCGTCTCGGCCGAGGCCGGCGGGCGGCTCGTCCGCTTCGACCCCGACCAGGGCGACCGCCTGGCCGCCGGGAGCGTGGTGGGCCAGATCGACACCGTGGTCCTGGCCCTCCAGCGCGAGGAGTTGCTCTCCCGCCGCGGCGCGGCCGAGACGCGCACCAGCGAGGCCGGCGCGCAGATCGGCGTGCTCCAGGCGCAGCTCGCCACCGCGCGCAGCGAGTACGCGCGCACGCTCCGCCTCTTCCGCGACGAGGCGGCCACCGCGCAGCAGCTGGACCGCGCGCGGGGCGAGGTGCGCGTGCTGGAGGAGCGCATCGCCGCCGCGCGCGCCACCACCGGCACCGCGCGCGAGGAGGTGGGCGGCGCCGAGGCGCGCATCCGCCAGGTCGACGAGCAGATCCGCAAGACCGCCATCACCAACCCCACGGCGGGGACGGTGCTCGCCACCTACGCCGAGGGCGGCGAGTTCGTGCAGCCGGGGCAGCCGCTGTACAAGGTAGCCGACCTGGACGTGATGGTGCTGCGCGCCTACGTGAGCGGCGATCAGCTCCCGCGGGTGCGCATCGGCCAGCGCGTGCAGGTGAACGTGGACGCGGGCGAGGGCGAGCTGCGCGCGCTCCCCGGCGTGGTGAGCTGGATCGCCCCCGAGGCCGAGTTCACCCCCACGCCGATCCAGACGCGCGAGGAGCGCACCGGCCTGGTCTACGCCATCCAGGTGCGCGTCGCCAACCGCGACGGCCTGCTGAAGATCGGCATGCCCGGCGAGGTCGACTTCCCCGACGGCGGCGAGCGGAAGCGGACGGCGCTGGAGACTCCCGCGCCGGGGCGCCGGCCATGACGGGCGAGCCCGGTCCGGCCGGGTCCGCCGTCGCCGTGCGCGGGCTGGCGAAGCGCTTCGGCGACGTCGCCGCGCTGGACGGGATCTCGTTCGAGGTGCGGCCGGGGGAGCTGTTCGGCTTCATCGGGCCGGACGGGGCGGGGAAGACCACGCTCTTCCGCATCCTCACCACCCTGCTGGTGCCCGATGCCGGCGAGGCGCGCGTGCTGGGGCTCGACTGCGTGCGCGACATGTGGGCGCTCAGGGCGCGCGTGGGCTACATGCCGGGGCGCTTCTCGCTCTACCCCGACCTGACGGTGGAGGAGAACCTGCGCTTCTTCGCCTCCGTCTTCGGCACCACCCTGGAGGCGCAGTACGAGCTGATCGCCCCGATCTACCGGCAGATCGAGCCCTTCCGCGGTCGCCGGGCGGGGGCGCTCTCGGGGGGGATGAAGCAGAAGCTGGCCCTCTCCTGCGCGCTGGTCCACCGCCCCGACATCCTCTTCCTGGACGAGCCGACCACGGGCGTCGACGCCGTCTCGCGGCGCGAGTTCTGGGACCTGCTGGGAGAGCTGAAGGCCGGCGGCCTCACCATCGTCGTCTCCACCCCCTACATGGACGAGGCCGACCGCTGCGACCGCGTGGCGCTGGTGCAGAAGGGCCGCATCCTGGGCATCGACACCCCCGCGGCCATCACCGCGCGCTACGAGCGGCCGCTCTTCGCCGTGCGCGCGGGCGAGCGCTACCGGCTGATCCTGACGCTCCGCGCCTACCCGCACGCCCACTCGGTCTACCCCTTCGGCGCCGACGTCCACTACACCGACGCGCGGACGGACGCGGAGCGCGAGGATATCCGGGCCGGGTTGCGGGACTACCTCGCGCGCGAGGGCTTCCGGGAGATCGAGGTCGCCCCCATCGGGGCCGACATCGAGGACAGCTTCATGGCGCTGATGGGCGCCGCCGACGGCGAGGAGGCGGCGTGAGCGACTGGGTCCGGTCTCCCGCCAACGCTGTCATCCTGAGGGCGCATGCGCGTAACCTGCGTCCGCACAATCGCTTGTGCGCCCGAAGGATCTGCGGACGGGGACTCGCACGTCAGCCCGGCTCACGCTCGAATGCAGCCCGCAGATCCTTCAGTCGCCGCCAGGCATCCGCGCATTCCGAGGCCTTGGCGCAGCGGCTCCCTCAGGATGACAGCATTGGGGGAAGGACGATGAACACCAGGCTGTCGACATGACTGACGAAACGGTGATCGAGGCGCGGGAGCTGACCCGGCGGTTCGGCGCGTTCACGGCCGTGGACGCCGTCACCTTCGACGTGCGCGCGGGCGAGGTGTTCGGCTTCCTGGGCGCCAACGGGGCGGGGAAGACCACGGCCATCCGCATGCTCACCGGCCTCCTGGCGCCCACGGGCGGCACGGCGAGCGTCGCCGGGCACGACGTCTACACCGGGGCCGACCGCATCAAGCGCAGCATCGGCTACATGAGCCAGCGCTTCTCGCTGTACGAAGACCTCACCGTGCGCGAGAACATCGCCCTCTTCGGCGGCATCTACGGCCTCACCGACCGGCAGATCCGCGACCGCACGGAGGCGATGCTGGAGCGGCTCGGCTTCCGGCACGCGGGCGGCGAGCGGGTGGGGCGCATCCCGCTGGGGTGGAAGCAGAAGCTCGCCTTCTCGGTGGCCCTGCTGCACGAGCCGCGCATCGTCTTCCTCGACGAGCCCACCGGCGGCGTGGACCCCATCACCCGCCGGCAGTTCTGGGAGATGATCTACGAGACGGCGTCGCGGGGGACGACGGTGTTCGTCACCACGCACTACATGGACGAGGCCGAGTACTGCGACCGCGTCTCCATCATGGTGGCCGGCCGCATCGCCGCGCTGGGGACGCCGGACGAGCTGAAGGAGCAGTTCCGCGCCGGCTCCGTCGACGAGGTCTTCGTCCGCCTCGCCCGGCCCGCGAACGGGGACGGCGCGCCGTCGCCGAACGGTGCGGCGGGGAGGACGGCGTGAGCGCGTTCCGGGGGTTCGTGCGCAAGGAGGCGTACCACATCCTCCGCGACCGCAGGACGCTCGTGATCCTGCTGATGATGCCGCTGGTGCAGGTGCTCCTCTTCGGCTACGCGGTGCGCACCGACGTGGACGACGTGCGCCTCGCCGTCGTCGACCCGGAGCCGGACTACGCCACGCTGGAGCTGAGGAACCGGCTGGCCGCGACTGGCCTCTTCCGCATCGTGGCGGTGCTCCCCACGCCGGGGCCGCTGGACGGGATGTTCCAGCGCGGCGCCGCGCGGCAGGCGGTGGTCTTCCCGCCCGGCTTCGGCGAGCGGCTGGCCCGCGGCGAGCCGGCGCGCGTGCAGCTGCTCACCGACGCGGCGGACCCCAACACGGGGAGCACCATGCAGGCGTACGCCGCGGGGGTGATCGACGAGTACCAGCGCGAGCTGCAGGCGTCGGGCGCGGGCGTGCGCATCGTCCCGCAGGTGCGGATGCGCTTCAACCCCACGCTGGAGAGCGCGTACCTCTTCGTCCCCGGCCTCATCGCCTTCGTGCTCACCCTGGTCTCCGCGCTGATGACCTCCATCTCGCTCACCCGCGAGAAGGAGATGGGGACGATGGAGGTGCTGCTCGTCTCGCCGCTCAGGCCCCCGCAGATCATCGTCGGCAAGGTGCTGCCGTACCTGGCGCTCGCCTTCGTCAACGCGCTGACGGCGCTCCTGGTGGCGCGGCTGGTGTTCGGCGTCCCCGTGCGCGGGAGCGTGGCGCTGCTGCTGGCCGAGTGCCTCCTCTACAGCCTCACCGCGCTCTCGATCGGGGTGCTGATCTCCACCCGCACCAGCTCGCAGCGCGTGGCGATGATGGGCGCGCTGGCGGGGCTGATGATGCCGACGCTGATGCTCTCCGGCTTCGTCTTCCCGGTGGAGAGCCTGCCGAAGGTGCTGCAGTGGCTCTCCAACGTGATCCCCGCCAAGTGGTTCGTGCTGGTGGCGCGGGGGATCATGCTGAAGGGCGTGGGGCTCGAGTACCTGTGGCAGGAGACGCTGATCCTGGCGGGGATGACGCTGCTGCTCCTCGCCGCGGCGGTGCGGAACTTCAGGGTGAGGCTGGAATGAAGGGAAGTGCGAAGTGCTGAGTGCTAAGTGCTTAGTGTGTTAGTGCTTAGTCCTTAGTGCTTAGTCCTTAGTGCCCAGCGGCGAGACAACTAAGGACTAAGCACTAAAAAACTAAGGACTTGCGGTAAGAACCGGATTCAGCCCCAGAACCCGACGCCCCGATGCGCACGATCCTCTTCCTGGTCCGCAAGGAGTACCTGCACGTCTTCCGCGACCGGGCGACGGTGTTCCAGGTGTTCGCGATCCCCATCATCCAGCTGCTGGTGCTCGCCAACGCGGCCACCTTCGAGGTGAAGGACACCCGCGTGCACGTGGTGGACCTGGACCGCACCCGCACCTCGCGCGAGCTGGTGTCGCACTTCGCCGCCTCGGGGCACTTCGTCATCGCCGGCTACTCCGCCTCGCCGAAAGCCGGCGACCGCGACCTGCTGGCGCGCCGGGCCACGATGGTGCTCCAGGTGCCGCCGAACTTCGAGCGCGACCTGGTGCGCACCGGCACGGCCCCCGTGCAGCTGGTGCTGAACGCGGAAGAGGGCGCCGCGGCGGGGATCACGCGGGCGTACGGCGCGCGCATCCTCACCGCGTACGCGGGGGAGCTGGGGGTGGAGCTGAGGCCGGGCTTCCGGAGCGTCCGCGCGGGCGAGCCGCCGCCCGTGCCCGGGCGGGCGCGGATCGAGGTGAGGAGCCGGGGCTGGTACAACCCGGAGCTGGACTACCGCGACTACATGGTGCCGGGGATCCTGGTGGCGCTGGTGACCATCGTCGGCACGCTGCTCACGGCGCAGAACATCGCCCGCGAGAAGGAGATGGGGACGCTGGAGCAGCTCAACGTCACCCCCGTCACCCGCGCGCAGTTCATCGCCGGCAAGCTGCTCCCCTTCTGGCTCCTGGCGCTGGTGGAGCTGGCGCTGGGGCTCGCGCTGGCGCGGCTCGTCTTCCACGTCCCCATGCGCGGCAGCCTGCTGCTCGTCTTCGCGGTGACGGCCGTGTACCTGGTGGCGGCGCTGGGGATCGGGCTGTGGATCTCCACCCTGGCCGAGACGCAGCAGCAGGCGATGTTCGTCACCTTCTTCATCCTGGTGGTCTACCTGCTGCTGGGCGGGATCTTCACCCCCGTGGACAGCATGCCCGGCTGGGTGCAGGCGCTGTCCGAGCTCAACCCGGTGAAGCACTTCGTCGCCATCATGCGCGCCGTCCTGGTCAAGGGCGCCGGCTTCGCCGCCATCCAGCGCCCCTTCTTCACCCTGGTCGCCTACGCGTCCGTCGTCTTCCTGCTCGCCGTGCGGCAGTACTCGAAGACGAGCGCGTGATACCATTTTGCAGAGGATCGTTCGGGGTCGACATCCATGACTGAATGTCTCACACGGAGGAAACGGAGTTAACGGAGAACTGCGGGGTTCTCTGTTGACTCCGTTAACTCCGTGTGAGGCTTTTCGCCGTTCGCTGGAGGATCAGAATCCACTCAGAACCATCCTGGAAATCGGATGACATTGAACCGGAAAACAGCGGGGCCTCATACCAAATCCGGGTGAACAACGGGTGGATGAGGGCAAACGGCATCCGTGTCGCTACCGCGCCCAGCCCACCTGCCAGGGTGAGAAGATTCTTCGGCCCTGCGACGATCCGTGCAGATGCTGGTTCGGTGTGGCCGGGCCTCAGAATGACAGCAAACACCAACGGGTCTTTCGGATTTGGTGTCACGCAGAGTCAGCAGAGTCAGCGGAGAAACACCTCTGCCGGCTCTGCTGACTCTGCGTGAGAAAAGTCTTTCGCCGATTCGGTACGAGGGCGCCTGTGCTAGGTCCGCGCATCCCGCAGGAGAGGGGAGAAGAGCCCGGGGACGGGCACGCCCCGGCGGGCCAGGTGCCAGCGGCGCGCCCCGATGGCGAGCGCCATCAGCGAGAAGAGCAGGTAGTAGCTCTGGTACTGGAAGGGCGTGGGCGCCGAGCGGCCGCCGGACTGCATGTTCCACGACAGCCAGAGCGAGTAGAGCGGGAGCACCGCCGTGTTCACCACCAGCGCCAGCGCCAGCAGCCGGTCGATCGCGTCGGCCACCGCCGCCACGGCGAAGCCCGCCATCAGCACCAGCAGCGGCGCGGCGTTCAGCATCGCGAAGTTGCGGAAGTGCCGCGCCCCCATCGGCCCCTCCACGAGCCCCGCGGCCATCCCCACCGCGTACCCCAGCAGCAGGAGGAGCCACACGCGCCCGCTCCGGAGCGGCGCGGCGTCGGCGGGGCGCACGGCCAGCAGCAGGAGGAACGCGCCCAGGATGCAGAGCGAGAGCTGCCGCCCGTAGTTCACCCCCGGCGCCCACACCAGGTAGCTGTCCCACGCCGCCGAGCCCTGGCCGCCCAGCAGCGCGGCCCCCCCGCCCGCGCTCTGGACGATCCGCCCGATCCCCGCCGCCAGGAACACCTGCCCGGTGGCGCGCCACCCCAGCCGGTGCTTGGGCGGCGCTCCTTCCGCGCGGGCCGCCGCCGCCAGCCCGGCGATCCCCAGCCCCAGCATGGCGAAGGTGCCCGCGGTCTGCACGTAGTAGGTCGGCGGGAACATGGGGGACCGTCCTCGGAAGGCGGGTGTCTGGCCGAACGGAGGCGGGACTGCGAGTTTGGAGGGCAGCACCCCTCGGGCGGGTTGACGCCGGACGTACGCCCGAGGGTTCGCCGGAGTTCCTCCCGCCCCCGGCACGCGGGGCGCGCGTCCATCCACCCGGGAGCCTGCCGTGGCGTCGCCAGCGCGAGTTTCCCCCGGGCCGCGGCGGGCGGAGCGGCCCGCCAGGCCCCGGCTGCCGCTCGCGTCGCCCGTGCTGTGGATGGTCTTCTTCCTCTCCTGGACCGTCCAGGGGCTCCTCCACTCGCTCACGCCCAACGCGCTCTCGGAGCGGCACCCCGCGGCCACCCTCCTCCTGGCCTCGTCGGACCTGGTGCAGGCGGCGCTGCTGGCCGTGGTCTGCTACACCCTGGCCGCCGCGGTGCTGGAGCGGCGGCTCACCTGGCCGCGCGTGACGGTGGCCATCGTGGCGGCGGCCACGGTGCTGGCCCTGGCGCGGCTGCTGTACCTGGGGGCGCTGCACCGGCTCTTCGGCGCGCCCTTCTCCGCGCACATGCTGATGATGGGGGTGCCCGGCGAGTTCCTGGTGACGGCGGGGTTCCTGGGGCTGGGCTTCACCATCGCCTACTCGGGCGGGTCGCAGGCGCGCGAGCTGGCGGTGAGCCGCCTGGAGAGCGAGCTGGCGCAGGCCCGCCTGCAGGCGCTGCAGGCGCAGCTCCATCCGCACTTCCTCTTCAACGCCTTCAACTCCATCTCGGCGCTCATGCACCGCGACGTCGAGGCGGCCGACCGCATGCTGGCGCGCCTGGGCGAGCTGCTGCGCCGCGTGCTGCGCCGCTCCGGCGCGCCGTTCGTCACCCTCCACGAGGAGTTGGAGTTCGTGCAGCTGTACCTGGAGATCGAGCAGGCGCGCTTCGGCGAGCGGCTGCAGGTGTCGGTGGACGTGGAGCCCGGGGCGCGCGAGGCGGTGGTGCCGCACCTCCTGCTGCAGCCGCTGGTGGAGAACGCCGTTCGCCACGGCATCGCGCAGACGGTGGCCGGCGGGCGGGTGGAGATCGCCGCCCGGGTGGAAGACGGGGCCACGCTCGCGCTGGAGGTGCGCGACACCGGGCGCGGGCTGCCGCCGGGGTGGACGCCCGACGCGGTGGGCGTGGGCCTCTCGAACGTGCGCTCGCGCCTGGAGCAGGTCTACCGGGGCGCCCACTCGCTCCAGGTGGACGGCTTCCCCGGCGGCGGCGTCCGCGTCCGCCTGCGCCTTCCCCTGGTCCCCGCCGGGCACCCCGGTCCGAGCGTCGACGGCGAGGGGGGAAACGGCGTCCCGGACGACGCCGGGCCCTGGAGCCGGGAGAGCGCATGAGCCCCCGCCCGATCGTCCCCACCATCCGCACCCGCGCCGACGAGCCGGGGCCCGGCGACCCCGCCCTGGCGGCGGACTTCCGCGAGGCGCTCTCGCTGTGGCCCAGCGGCGTGGCCGTGGTGGCGGTGCGCGACGAGGACGAGGTGGTGGCGCTCACCGTGAGCGCCTTCGCCTCGGTGTCGCTGCGCCCGCCGCTGGTGCTGGCCTGCGTCGGCGAGCACGCGGGGATCCTCCCCTCGCTGGAAGACGCCGGACGCTTCACCGTGGGCCTCCTGGCGGGGGATCAGAAGCGCATCGCGGCCGACCTCGCCGAGAAGCTCCCGCCCGGCGCGGAGCTCTTCGCCGACGACGCGGGCGACCCGGTGCTCGCCGGCGCGCTCGCCACGCTGGTCTGCTCGCTCTGGGAGGCGTACCCGGGCGGCGACCACCGCATCGTGGTGGGCCGGGTGGAGCGCGTCGTCTTCGGCCCCGAGGCTCCCCCGCTCCTCTACCACCGCCGCGCCTACCGCGAGCTCCCCTGACTTCTGGGAAGGTGTTTTGTGGCTCCAGAACCAGCGCTGTCATCCTGAAGGAGCCGTCGCGCAGAACCCTCAAGCACACGGATGCCGGCGGCGACTGAAGGATCTGCGGACGGGGCTCGCACGTCAGCCTGGCTCTCGCTCGATCTCCACCCGCAGATCCTTCGGGCGCGCAACCTCTTATGCGGCATCGAGTTCAGCGCATGCGCCCTCAGGATGACAATGTTTTTGGCTCGTCGCGAGGTTTTCCTTGCGGGAGCCCTTGACGTCACGTCACCAATCATTATCTTAGTACTTGAAAGTTGTCTGAACGGTAAACGCACGAGGGAGGATGAAGATGACGACGATCGCTCCGGCCGCCGGGACGAAGACCACCTGGTCGATCGACGCGGCGCACACGCTGGTGGAGTTCTCGGCCAAGCACATGATGATCACGACGGTGAAGGGGCGCCTGAACGACGTGAAGGGCACCCTCGTGATCGACGAGCAGAACCCGGACGGCTCCTCGGCCGAGGTGGAGATCGGCGCGGCGAGCCTGACCACGGGCGTGGACCAGCGCGACGCGCACCTGCGCTCGGCGGACTTCCTGGACGTGGAGAGCTTCCCGGCCATCACCTTCCGCAGCCGCCGGGTCGAGGGCGCGGCCGGCGCGCCGGGCGACACCTTCCGCGTGACCGGCGACCTGACCATCCGCGGCGTCACCCGCGAGGTGGTGCTCGAGGCCACCTACGAGGGGCGCGGCCGGGATCCGTGGGGCGGCGAGCGCGTGAGCTTCGGCGCCACCACGAAGGTGGACCGGCGCGACTTCGGGCTCACCTGGAACCAGGCGCTGGAGACGGGAGGGATCCTGGTGGGCAACGAGATCAAGATCTCGCTCGAGGTGCAGGCCGTGAAGGCGTGACCTCCTGGAGGTCGGAGGGACGAAGAGGGGGACCGGTGCCTGGTGCGCCGGTCCCCTTTTTCAAGGTCCGCGAGCAAAACGATGTCATCCTGAGGAAGCGTCCGCGCGACCGTCACCTGTGCACGGACGGTCGGACGCTTCCGAAGGATCTATGGGTCGCATCGCGAGGGATGCCGGCCCCGGTGCGAGGCTGCCCATAGATCCTTCGGGCGCCCGTACATCCGCGCAGATACGGGGACCAGCGCGGCGCCCTCAGGATGACATCTCCCCGGGTGGGCTCGATCAGCCGGTGTGGAACACCCTCTACGCCGACGCCAGCGCGGCGCGGCGCTCCTCCGCCCGGCTCCCGCTCGCCACGGGAAGGACCAGGCGCACCTCGGCGCGGTCGCGGCGGAAGCCCAGCTTCTCGTTGACGCGCACCATCGCCGGGTTGGCGGACTGGCTGACGGCGACGGTGTAGCCCTGCCGCCGCGCCTCCGCGAGGCCGAGGTACTTGAGCGCCGTCGCCAGGCCGCGCCCGCGATAGGCGGGGTGCACCGCCGTGGGGCCGGAGCCGGCGTGCCCGGCCGGAGCGTGCTCGTCGAGGCCGGCGCCGCTGTAGCCGGCGTAGCGCCCACCCTCGTCCGCGACGAAGAACCCGCCCGGGAGCGCGCGGAACCCGGCGAAGAAGCCGCGCGCCTTCTCCTCGCTCATGGCGACGAACGGCCCGCCCGGATCGGGGTCGGGCCAGTCGGCCGCGGCGGCGTTCTGCAGCGCGGTCAGCTTCGCCCAGAAGTCGGCGTCCTCGGCCTGCGCCTGCTCGAAGGTGCGGAAGCGAAAGCCCTCGGCCGCCAGCCGCTCCGGGAGCGCGGCGAAGGGCGAGAGGTCGGCCGCGGCCAGGTCCAGCCGCAGCTCCACCATCCGGTGCACCTCGTGGAAGCCGCGGCGGCGCAGGAAGGCGAGCGAGCCGGGGTCGTCGTCCCACGCGCGCCCCTGGAGCGTCGCGGCGCCGGCCTCCTCCGCCGCGTCGAGCACGGCGCCGAAGAGCGCGCCGCCGATGCCGCGCCCGCGGGCGTCGGGGTGGACCAGCGCGTCGAAGCGGAACTTGCCGTCCCGCACCCGCCAGAGTGCCGCGTACCCCACGATCCCGCCGGCGCCGCCCACGGCCGCCCAGCGGCGCACCTCACCCACGGAGTTGTAAGCGCCCTGGTCCTCGCGGCGCCAGCCGTCGGCGGTGCGCCCGTGGCCCGGATCGGCGAAGCCGCAGAGCGCGGCCGCGGCCTCGTACTCCTCGTCGCGCAGGGGACGGATTGAGAAAAGCATGCTCTCCCTCCGGATTGTCCAACCGCAATCGAATGGGATGGTGAAGACGGCCCCCCATGACGCATCTACCGCGTCCCGGGTTTCAGGATCGTTCCACCGGGCCCGATCCATCCCTCCAGACGAGAGCCTTGACCCTGCCTGAAACGACTGTTACATAGATTGCAACACCTACGGGAGAAACATGGAATCTCCGCGCTGGCTGCTGCTCATCCACCAGATCCCGCCCCAGCCCAGCTCGTTCCGGGTGAAGGTGTGGCGCCGGCTGCAGCGGCTGGGGGCGGTGGCGGTGAAGAACTCCGTCTACGTGCTCCCCGCCACCGACGAGGCGCGCGAGGACTTCGCGTGGGTGCTGCGGGAGATCACCGACGGCGGCGGAGACGCGGTGCTCTGCGAGGCCGCCCTGGCCGGCGGGCTCTCGGACGAAGAGGTGGAGGCCCTCTTCCGCGAGGCACGCGGCGCGGACTACGCGCGGCTGGCGGAGGAGGCCCGCGCCCTCGCCGGGGCCCGCGCGGGCACGGAGCCCGGGGCACGTTCGACGACGGAGGTGGAGATGCTCAAGCGGCGCCTGCGGGAAACCGTCGCGATCGACTTCTTCGCCGCGCCCGGCCGGCGCGAGGCGGAGGCCGCCGTGGCCGCGCTGGAGGAGCCGGCGGGCCGCGCGGCGGGCGCGTCCGTGGCCGCCGACCAGCTGCGGGGGAAGACGTGGGTCACCCGCAGGGACGTGCACGTGGACCGCATCGCCACCGCGTGGCTCGTCCGCCGCCGGGTGGACCCGGACGCGCGCTTCCGCTTCGTCTCCGGCCGCCGGCACCGGCCCGCGGAGGGCGAGGTGCGCTTCGACATGTTCGAGGGCGAGCTCACGCACGAGGGCGACCGCTGCACCTTCGAGGTCCTCCTGGACCGCCTGGGGCTGGACGACCCGGCGCTCCGGGCGATCGCCGAGATCGTGCACGACGTCGACCTGAAGGACGGGAAGTTCGGACGGCCGGAAGCGCCGGGCGTCGGGCGGCTGATTGACGGCATCGCCCGCGCCCACGGGGACGACGACACGCGGCTGGCGCGCGGCGCGGCCCTGCTCGACGACCTGTACGAGAGCTTCCGGGGGGCGTGACGCGGCTCCGCCCCGGAGCCGCACGTGGGAAACCTGGTCTGCGGGAGGATGGAGGATGCGCGGGAACCTGCGGTGGATCGCCCTCGCGGCGCTCCTGGGAACGGCGGCGGCGTCCGCCTCGGCCCCTTCGCCCGCGCGCGGGCAGACGACGGGAGGCACCGCCGCACCGGACAGCGTCGACTGGCGCGCGGTGGACGCCGCGCTGGGGCGCACGGGGACCGCGATGCCGGGCGGCGTCCGCCGCTGGGCGATGCCGCGCGGCGACCTGGCCGTCACCTCCCGCGGCGTGCGCGTCCGCCCGGCGCTCGCGCTCGGCTCGTGGATCGCCATGCGGCCGGCGGGCGGCGGCCGCGTGGTGGCCATGGGCGACCTGGTGCTGGCGGAAGCGGAGATGGGCCCCGTGATCTCGC
Organism: Longimicrobium sp.; assembly: GCA_036389795.1. NCBI lineage: Bacteria > Pseudomonadati > Gemmatimonadota > Longimicrobiia > Longimicrobiales > Longimicrobiaceae > Longimicrobium > Longimicrobium sp. The sequence continues at coordinate 23,781 of DASVWD010000126.1, read as the reverse complement.
GCCTGCAGCAGGGAGGCGTCGGGCAGACGGCGATCCACAAGCACCTGCTGGACGAGTCGCCCGCGGTCTGGTGGACGCACGTGCACGCCGCGGGCGACCCCGTGGCCGTCGCGGGGGCGGTGCGCGCCGCACTCGCGCTCACCCGCACCCCGCCCGAGCGCCCCGCCGCGAGCGCGCCCGCCGAGCCGTTCCCCCTGGACTCCGCCGCGATCCGCCGCGTCCTGGGGCACGGCGGCCGGGTGAGCGGGGGCGTCTACCAGGTGAGCGTCCCGCGCGCGGAGACGATCCGCTCGCACGGCGTGGAGGTGCCCCCGTCCATGGGAGTCGCCACCGCGATCAACTTCCAGCCGACCGGCGGAGGCCGGGCCGCCGTCGCGGGGGACTTCGTCATGACGGCGGACGAGGTGGACCCCGTGATCCGGGCGCTCCGCGAGCACGGCATCCAGGTGGTCGCCCTCCACAACCACCTGACCGACGAGAGCCCGCGCCTCTTCTTCATGCACTTCTGGGCCGTCGACGACGCGGCGGCGCTGGCCCGCGGCCTCCGCGCGGCGCTCGACCGTACCCGTTCCGCCCCGGTGGAATCGCGATGAGGCTGGCGGGCTGCGCCATCGCTCACCGCCGTCCTTCATCGGTACCGCGAGAGGCTTTCGTCATGGAGACCCTCCTGCTCACCCGCTCCGACGTCGTCCGGCTGCTGCCGCTGTCCCGCTGCATCGACGCCGTGGAGGCCGCCTTCCGCCAGCTGGGTGAAGGAAAGGCGCAGCCGCCGGCCACGCTGGCGGTTCACGCCGAAGGCGGGGCCTTTCACGGAAAGGCGGGGCTGCTGGCCTGGGGCGACCGGGTGTACTTCGCGGGGAAGCTCAACGGCAACTTCCCCGTGAACGCCGGGCGGGGACTGCCCACCGTCCAGGGGCTGGTGATGCTCTGCGACGGGAGCGACGGCCGCGTGCTCGCCGTGATCGACACCATGGAGCTGACGGCGCTCCGCACGGCCGCCGCCACCGCGGCCGCCGCGCGCGTCCTGGCCCGGGCCGGCGCCACGGTGGCCGCGGTGATCGGGTGCGGGGTGCAGGGCCGCCACCAGCTGCGTGCGCTGGCGGCCGTGCTGCCGCTTCGCCGGGTGGCGGCGTTCGACCTCCACCCGGAACGCGCCCGGGCGTTCTGCCGGGAGATGGCGGCCGAGCTGGGGATCGAGGTGGTGGCCCGGTCGGACGCGGGCTCGGCCGCACGGGGGGCCGACGTGGTCGTCACCTGTACCACGGCGCGCGAGTTCGTGCTGGGACCGGGCGACGTGGGACCGGGCACGTTCGTGGCCGGCGTGGGGGTGGACAGCGAGGCCAAGCGGGAGCTGCACCCGGCGCTCCTGGCCCGGGCGCGCGTGGTCACGGACCTGCGCGACCAGTGCGCTCGCATGGGTGACCTGCACCACGCGCTGCAGGCGGGAGCGCTCACCCTCGCGGATGTCCACGCCGACCTCGGGGAGGTGGTGGCGGGGCTGCGGCCGGGGCGGATCGACGACGACGAGATCACCGTCTTCGACTCCACCGGCATCGCGCTGCAGGACGTCGCGGCGGCGGCGGTGGTCTACGAGGGGGCTGCCGCCGGCGGTTCGGCGCGGTCCCTGGCGTTCGGCTGATGCCGGCCGCGAGGAATGTCGATGAGCGTGGCCGGGGCTGAGAGAACGCCGGCAGAGACCACCGCGCCGCCGGCCGCCCCGGTACCGTACTCGCTTTGGGAGCTGGTGAGATACTTCCTGCGGCTGGGCGCCATCGGGTTCGGCGGGCCGGTGGCGCTGATCGAGTACATGCGGCGCGACCTGGTGGAGGAGCGCCGGTGGATCCCCGCCGACGAGTACCGCGACGGGCTCGCGCTCTCCCAGCTCGCGCCCGGGCCGCTCGCGGCGCAGCTGGCGACGTACCTGGGCTACGTGCATTACGGGGTGCCGGGCGCCACGCTGGTGAGCCTCGCCTTCGTCCTCCCCTCGTTCCTGATGGTGGTCGCGCTCGGGTGGGCGTACGTGGCGTACGGCGGGCTCGCCTGGGTGCAGGCCGTCTTCTACTCGGTGGGCGCGGCGGTGATCGGGATCATCGCCCACAGCGCCTACAAGCTCACCCGCAGCTCCATCGGCCGCGACCGGCTGCGCTGGGCGGTCTACCTGGTCTCCGCCGCGGTGACGGTCGTCACCGAGTCCGAGATCGTCTGGCTCTTCCTGGCGGCCGGCGTGGTGGTGTGGCTGGTGAGAGCGCCACCCCGCACCTGGCGGATGACGGGTGGCCGGCTCGCCGCGTTCGCAGCGCCGGCCGCCCCGCTCGCGGCGGCCGGCGCGGGCGCGGACGCCGGGATGCTGGGGCGGATCTTCGGCTTCTTCCTGTACGCGGGGTCGTTCGTCTTCGGCAGCGGGCTGGCCATCGTCCCCTTCCTCTACGGCGGGCTGGTGAAGGAGCGCGGGTGGCTCACCGACCACCAGTTCCTCGACGCCGTGGCGGTGGCGCTCATCACGCCCGGGCCGGTGGTGATCACCACCGGCTTCATCGGCTACCTGCTGGCGGGGCTCGCCGGCGCCTCGGTGGCGGCGCTCGCCACCTTCCTCCCCGCCTACGTCCTCACCATCCTCCCGGCCCCGTACTTCAAGCGGCACGGCAAGCGCCCCGGCATTGCGGCCTTCGTGGACGGGGTGACGGCCGCCGCCATCGGCGCCATCAGCGGGGCGGTGGTGGTGCTCGGGCGCCGCTCGGTGGTCGACCTGCCGACCGTGCTGATCGCGGCCGTCGTGCTCGTGCTGCTCTGGCGGAAGAAGGTCCCGGAGCCGCTGGTCGTGCTGGCGGCCGCGCTCGTGGGGCTCGTCGTCCACCCGCTGGTGCGCGGTTAGCGCCCCGGGTGCTCCCCGTCCCCTGGAATCGAGGAGGGAGGCGTGCGCTGGGTGACCCGCAGGAACGCCAACGTGGACCGGATCGCCTGCCCGTGGCTGATCCGGCGCTTCGTGGACCCCGACGCCGAGTTCGTGTACGTGCCGCGCGACACCGACCCGGCCGCCGTCACCGACGGCATCCCCTACGACATGGCCGGCGTGGAGCTGGGGCACGTGGACGGCCGCTGCAGCTTCGAGTCGATCCTGGTGAAGTACCGGCTGGACGACCCGGCGCTCGCGCTGCTGGGGAAGATCGTGCACGGCGCCGACATCCCGGCCGACCTGCCGGCCTCTCCCGCCCAGGCGCACGGGCTGCGGGCCATCGCCTACGGCTTCGCCGAGCTGCACGGCGAGGACGACCACGAGAAGATCCGGCTGGAGAGCCCGATGTACGACGCCCTCTACGCCTGGTGCCGGCGGCAGGTGGAGCATTCCGGCGCCGCCGCCTGAGTCCGGGGCCGCCGCGCTCCCGGGCGGGCGGCGCGCCCGGCTGGCGCGCGGGCTGGGGCTGGACCGCGACACCGCGGCGGTGGCCGGCGCCGTCTTCCTGATGGGGCTGGGCGAAGACCTCTGGAAGCGCTTCATCCCCAAGTACCTGGCCGCGCTCGGCGCTCCGGTGCTGGCCATCGGGCTCTACGGCACCGCGCGCGACTTCCTGGACGGCGTCTACCAGTACCCGGGCGGGTGGGCGGCCGACCGCTGGGGCCGCCGCCGCGCGCTCCTCCTCTTCGTCGGCGCGGCGGCGGCGGGGTACCTCCTCTTCTGGCTGGCGCCGTCGTGGCCGTGGGTGTTCGCCGGGCTCGTCTTCTCGATGGCGTGGTCGAGCATGGCGAGCCCCGCCCTCTTCGCGGTGGTGGGCGACGCGCTGCCGCGGGGGAGGCGCGCGGTGGGCTTCGCCGTGCAGTCGGTGCTGCGCCGCGTGCCGATCGCCGCCGCGCCGACCCTCGGCGGACTCGCCATCGCCGCGTACGGGGTGCGCGGGGGCGTGCGCGTGGGGCTGCTGGTGACGCTCGCGCTGGCGGCGCTCACGCTCGCCTCGCTCTCGCGCATGCGCATCCCGCTCCCGGCCGAGTCCTCGCGGGCGCGCCTGCGCGATGTCTGGCGCTCGCTCCCGGGGCCGCTCCGCCGGCTGCTCGTCTCGGACATCCTGGTGCGCACGTGCGAGGGGATGGTCGACGTCTTCCTGGTGCTCTGGGCGATGGACGTCGCCCGCGTCTCCGCCCCCCAGTACGGTCTGCTGATCGCCGTGCAGATGGGCGTGGCGATCCTCTCCTACCTCCCCGCCGCGCGCTTCGCCGAGCGCACGGGGCAGAAGCCGTTCGTGGTCCTCACCTTCCTGGCCTTCTCCGCCTTCCCGCTCGCCGTCGCCTCGTCGCGCGGCTTCGGGGCGCTCCTGCTCGCCTTCGTGGTCGGCGGCCTGCGCGAGATCGGCGAGCCGTCGCGCAAGGCGCTGATCGTGGACCTGGCCGAGCCCGCGTACCGCGCCCGCACGGTGGGCCTCTACTACCTGGTCCGCAGCCTCGCCATCACCCCCGCCGCGCTGGTGGGCGGGCTGCTCTGGAAGCACGACCCGTCGCTCCCCTTCCACGTCGCCGCCGCCATCGGCCTCGCCGGGACCCTCGTCTTCGCGCTCACCGTCGACGAGCGGCACCTGCGGGACGAGGGGATCTGAGCCTCGCTTCGACGGCGGTGGCGTGGAGGCCGCCGGGGATGCCCCCTCCCCGGCCCTCCCCCGCCCGCAGGAGCGGGCGGGAGAGGGAGAACAGCGCGCGAAACGACCGGTGTTTCGTAGGGGCGAGCATGCGAGTCCGAGCATAGACAGCATCCGCGCAGAAGCCCGCCTGCCGCGCACGAGCCTGGCCCCACCGGTCGAGGCATGCCTCGCCCCTACGGGAGCGAACCGCGTGCGGCCGAGAGGCTGCGCGATGCGAAGAAAGGCTCCCTCTCCCGCGCAGCGGGGGAGGGCGGGGGGAGGGGGCGGCATCCCCGCCGCCGCGCGAGTCCCGCCGGAGCACGAGAGAACCTCGCCTGAACCCCCTTGACAGGAGCCCTCCGCGGCTTCCGCATCTCCCTCTTTGACAAACGCCCTCCGCCACGCTAGGTTGGATGGCGTGATTATTGCAGCCTCCCCCGCCGCTTCCGCCCCCCGTGTGGGCCGATGAGCACCCGGGTCCTCGGTGTCATCCCGGCCCGTCTCGGCTCGTCCCGACTCCCCCGCAAGCCGCTCCACCCCATCGCCGGCAGACCGCTCGTGGAGTGGGTCTGGCGTCGCGCCGTGGAGAGCGGTGTATTCGGCGCCGTGGTGGTCGCCACCGACAGCCCGGAGGTCGCAGAGGCCGCCCGGGCCTTCGGCGCCACCGTCGTACTCACGCGCGCCGACCACCCCTCGGGGACCGACCGGGTGGCCGAGGTGGCGCGGCGGCCGGAGTGGCGCGATTTCGCGGTGATCGTGAACGTGCAGGGCGACGAGCCGTTCGTGCGCACCGATCACCTGGAGGCGGCCATACGGCTGGTGCGGGACGAGGGGTGGGAGGTGGGCACCGTCGCCACCCCCATCGCCTCGGCCGGGGAGTGGCGCGAGCCGGCGGTGGTGAAGGTGGTGCGGGGGAGCGACGGGGGCGCGCTGCTGTTCACTCGCGCCCCCGTGCCGCACCCGCGCGACGCGGAGCCCGACTTCGCCGGCGGGGCGTACCTGCGCCACGTCGGCGTCTACGCTTATACCCGCAACGCGCTCCTGCGCTGGGTGTCGCTCCCCGAGGGCGAGCTGGAGCGCATCGAGAAGCTGGAGCAGCTGCGCCCGCTGGCCGCCGGGGTGAAGATCGGCGTGGCGGTGGGAGAGCCGGCCGAGGGCGGGGTCGACACCCCGGCCGACGCGGCGCGCGCGGAGCGCATCATCCTCAGTCGACGCCGGACCGACACCCCCACCCTGGAGAGAGCCCTCCCATGACCGCCCTGAACACGGCGCCCACCAAGTACATCTTCGTCACCGGCGGCGTGGTCTCGTCGCTGGGGAAGGGGATCGCCGCGGCCTCCATCGGGCGGCTGCTGGTGGAGCGGGGCCTGAGGGTGACGATCCAGAAGTTCGACCCCTACATCAACGTCGACCCCGGCACGCTCTCACCCTTCCAGCACGGCGAGGTGTTCGTCACCGACGACGGGGCGGAGACGGACCTGGACCTGGGCCACTACGAGCGCTTCGTGGGCGAATCGCTCTCCCAGGCCAACAGCATCACCACGGGGCGGATCTACCAGGACGTGATCACCCGCGAGCGGCGGGGCGAGTACCTGGGCGCCACCGTGCAGGTGATCCCGCACATCACCGACGCCATCAAGGGGGCCATCCGCCGGCTGGCGCCCAACCACGACGTGGTGATCACCGAGATCGGCGGCACGGTGGGCGACATCGAGAGCCTCCCGTTCCTGGAGGCGATCCGCCAGTACCGGCAGGAGGTGGGGCGCGAGCACACGCTGTTCGTGCACCTGACGCTGATCCCCTACATCGCCGCGGCGGGGGAGCTCAAGACCAAGCCCACGCAGCACTCGGTGCGCGAGCTGATGGAGATCGGGATCCAGCCCGACGTGCTGATCTGCCGCGCCGAGCACGCCGTCAGTCCCGAGATGCGGCGCAAGATCGCGCTCTTCTGCAACGTGGACGTGGCGGCGGTGATCGAGGCGCGCGACGCGTCCACCATCTACGAGGTGCCGCTCGACTACCACCGCCAGCGGCTGGACGAGCTGATCGCCGCCAAGCTGGGGCTGGAGACCGAGCGCCCCGACCTGGCCGAGTGGCGGCGCCTGGTGGAGCGCATCAAGAACCCGCGCAACGGCGCCGTCCGCATCGCCGTCGTCGGCAAGTACGTGGCGCTGGTGGACAGCTACAAGTCGGTGGCCGAGGCGCTCAAGCACGGCGGCATCGCCAACGACGCGCACGTGGAGATCGACTGGCTCTCCTCGGAAGACTTCGAGAACGGGCAGAGCGCCGAGAAGCTGCGCGACTACCACGGGCTCCTGATCCCGGGCGGCTTCGGGGTGCGCGGGGTGGAGGGGATGCTCTCGGCGATCCGCTGGGCGCGCGAGAACGGGCTGCCGTTCTTCGGCATCTGCCTGGGGCTGCAGACGGCGATCATCGAGTTCAGCCGCTCGGTGTGCGGGCTCCCCGAGGCGCACTCGGCCGAGTGGGAGCGCGACACGTCGGACCCCGTGATCTGCCTGATGGACTCGCAGCGCCAGGTGACGGACCTGGGCGGGACCATGCGGCTGGGCGCGTACACGGCGCGGCTGGCGCCGGGCTCCAAGGCGGCCGAGATCTACGGTTCGCATGAGATCAGCGAGCGGCACCGGCACCGCTACGAGGTGAACAACGCCTACCGCGAGACGCTGGAGGAGCGCGGGATGCGCGTGAGCGGCACCTCGCCCGACGGCAACCTGGTGGAGATGATCGAGCTGCCCGGCCACCCCTGGTTCGTGGCCACCCAGGCGCACCCGGAGCTCAAGAGCCGCCCGAACCAGCCGCACCCGCTCTTCGCCTCGTTCATCGCCGCGGCGGTGGCGCGGCGCGGGCCGGTCGCGAGCCAGCAGCCGGCGGAGGAGTCGGCCGGGGCGCAGCCGCCGGCGCGGCGCGAGCTGGCGGTGGCGGGGGATTGAGGAGAGGCCCGGGCTGCCGGGGTTTGCCGGGCGATTGAAATCGCGGCGACAACGACAGGAAGTCCGCCTTCGCGGACTGCTCGCCGCGGCTCGCTGATTGGTTGTTGGAACAGGATGATCTTCGCCTTGCAGCCTACGCAGGGAGGCTTCCTGTGGTTGTAGCCGCGGATTCATCCGCCTTCAGCGCGGAGGGCGGCGAGACACGATGATGGGTGGAGTGGAGATGGCGCAGGGGACGTCGATAGAGGCATCGCCATCGGTCGCGGAGCTGTTCCGCGTCGGCGCGCCGTTCTTCCTGATCGCGGGGCCGTGCGTGCTCGAGGGCGAGCGGCTCAACCTGGAGATCGGCGAGGCGCTCGCGCGGCTGGCGGACGACCTGGGGCTGCCGGTCCTCTACAAGGCGTCGTTCGACAAGGCGAACCGCTCCTCCGCCGCCTCGCCGCGGGGGCCGGGGCTGGAGCGCGGGCTGGAGCTGCTGGCGCGGGTGCGCGAGGAGACCGCCCTGCCGCTGCTCACCGACGTGCACGAGCCCGCGCAGTGCGGGCCCGCCGCCCAGGTGGTGGACGTGCTCCAGATCCCCGCCTTCCTCTGCCGGCAGACGGACCTGCTCGTCGCCGCGGGGGCCACGGGGAGGCCGGTGAACGTGAAGAAGGGGCAGTGGATGGCGCCGCGGGAGATGCGCGGCGCGGTGGACAAGGTGCGCGCGGCCGGCTCGGCCGCGGTCTCCGTCACCGAGCGGGGGACCTTCTTCGGCTACGGGAACCTGGTGGTCGACATGCGCTCCTTCGCCGAGATCCGCGCCGCGTGCGGCGTCCCCGCGGTGTTCGACGGGACGCACTCGGTGCAGCGGCCGGGCGAGGGCGCCGGGGTGAGCGGCGGCAACCCCGAGCACATCCCGGCGCTGGTGCGCGCCGCCGCGGCCGCCGGGGCCGACGCGCTCTTCCTGGAGGTGCACCCCGAGCCGGCGCGGGGGCTGTCGGACACCACCAACATGCTCCCGCTGGCGAGCCTCCGCCCGCTGCTGGAGCAGGTGCTGGAGATCCGCGCCGCGCTCGGTCCCATCGTCGTCGAGGAGGCGCGTGGCTGAGGCGGCGGAGCGCATCCCGCGCGGGCTGGCGCGGCGCGTCCGGCTGGTGGCGCTGGACGTGGACGGGGTGCTGACCGACGGCGGCATCTACCTGGGCGCCACCGACGCCGGCGAGCGCGTGGAGCTGAAGCGCTTCGACATCCAGGACGGGCTGGGGATCCGCATGATCCAGGAGGCCGGGATCACCGTCGCCATCGTCACCGGGCGCGAGAGCCACGCGGTGCGGCTGCGCGCCGAGGAGCTGGGGATCACCGAGGTGCACCAGGACCCGAGCGCCGCCAAGCTCCGCATCTTCGAGGAGATGCTCGGGCGCCTGGAGATCGGCTGGGACGAGGTCGCCTTCGTGGGCGACGACCTGCCGGACCTGGCGATCCTGCGGCGCGTGGGGCTCCCGGCGGTGGTCGGCAACGCCACCAGCGACGCGCGGGCGTGCGCCGTCTGGGCCGCCCGGCGCGAGGGCGGGCGCGGCGCGGTGCGCGAGTTCGCGGAGGCGCTCCTCTCCGCGCGGGGCGCGTGGGCCGAGCGGGTCGAGGCGTACGTGCGCGACCGGGAGGCGGGGCGGTGACGGCGGTCGACGCCTTCGCGCCCGTCGGTGGCCTCTCCGTGGAGGAGGCGCTGCGGCGCGCGCGGAAGGTGATCCGCCAGGAGGCCCAGGCCGTGGCCGCGCTGGAGGAGCGCATCGGCGAGCCGTTCGCCGGCGCGGTGGAGGCGATCCTGGAGTCCGGCGGGCGGGTGATCGTCTCCGGCGTCGGCAAGTCGGGGATCGTCGCCCGCAAGGTGGCGGCGACGCTCACCTCCACGGGGACGCCGGCCACCTTCCTCCACCCGGTGGAGGCGCTGCACGGCGACCTGGGGATCGTGGGCGCGGGCGACGTGGCCGTCCTCCTCTCCCGCAGCGGCGAGAGCGAGGAGCTGCGCGGGCTGCTGGAGCCGCTGGGCCGCATGGGCGTGCGGCTGGTGGCGATGGTCGGACGCACCGACTCGTCCCTGGCGCGCCAGGCGGAGTTCGTGCTCGACTGCTCGGTGGCCGAAGAGGCGTGCCCGCACGACCTGGCGCCCACCTCGTCGACCACGGCGGCGCTGGCGATGGGAGACGCGCTGGCCGTGGCGCTCCTGCTCCGGCGCGGCTTCGGGCGCGAGGACTTCGCCCGGCTGCACCCGGGCGGCGCGCTGGGCCGGCGGCTCCTGCTCACCGTGCGCGACGTGATGCTGACCGGCGACCTGCCGCTCCTGCCGCCCACGGCCACCATGCGCGAGTGCGTGGTGCAGCTGGCCGAGCGGCGCGGGACGGTGGCGGTGGTGGACGAGGAGCTAAAGCTTTTGGGCGTGGTGACTTCGGGCGATCTCACCCGTCTCATGGAGCGGGAGGAACACTTCTTCGGGATCGCCGTATCGGAGGTCATGACGCGCGACCCTCGCACCGCCGAGCCCGACCAGCTCGCCGCCGCGGCGGTGGGGCTGATGGAGCGGCACGGCGTGATGGCGCTCCCGGTGCTCGACGACCATCGCCGCGTGGTGGGGATGGTGCACCTGCACGACCTGATGCGCGCGGGCGCGGTGTGAGTACGGAAGTACGAAAGTACGGGAGTACGAGGTACGGGGTACGGTCGAGGTCGGTTCGTAGGGGCGAGGCATGCCTCGACCGCGCCGGCCGTCGCGCGGATGGTGTCGAAGGCACCGCGAGATTAAGTCGTGCTAAGTCAGCCCTAACCAAAGCCTAAGCGCTTTGCGGGGTGCAGGAAGCATATGATTCCCCCGTCCACGCGGCCGATCCGGGACCCGCACCGAGACGGGGGAGAGATGAAGCGAGATGGGTACGAAGAAGCGCAACCTGGCACTGGTCTGCATCACCGCGGCGAGCGCGCTCGCCGCGGCGTGCGGCCCCACTCCGGCGGACCCGGGGACGGGGCAGATCGAGGCCGACGCCAGCCAGGTCACCTACAAGATGAACATGAAGATCACCGAGGACGGCCTGCTCAAGGCCGACCTCGACGCCGACACGGCCATCACGCCCGTCGGCGACACGCGCACGCAGCTCAGGGTGGTGCGGCTCACCTTCTTCAACCCCGGCGAGCCGCCCAGCAAGCTCACCTCGAAGACGGGCGAGTACGACCAGCAGTCGGGGCTGATGATCGCGCGCGGCAGCGTGGTCCTCGTCACCCCGGGCGACAAGGGGATGCGCACCATCAAGAGCGAGGAGCTGCACTGGGACCAGAAGGGCGACCGCGTCTGGAGCGAGAAGCCCACCACCATCACCGAGGCGGGGCAGACGCTGATCACGCAGGGCTTCACCTCCAACAGCAAGTTCACCAACGTGACCGGGACCAACGCGCGCGTCACCGGCGTGCGCGTGGGCGAGGGGGGGATCCGCTTCTGATGCGCCGCGCCCTCGCCCTCCTGCTCGCCGCACTGGCGCTCTCGGCCGCCGCCGCTCGTCCCGCCGCGGCCCAGAACACCTGCGAGCTCGTCTACCAGAACGGGCCCTGGAGCTCGGTGGGCGATCCGGCCAACCGCGTGATCGCGGCCGACGGGCCGCTGCTGGTGCGCTGCTCGGGGGGCGAGGAGCTGCGCGCCGACAGCGCGGTGATCTACCAGAACATCAACGAGGTGCACCTCTTCGGGCAGGTGGACTACCAGGACCCCACCCGGGCGCTCACCTCCGACCGCGCCACCTACAACTCGCAGACGGGGCGCCTCTACGCCACCGGCAACGTCGTCTTCACCGACAAGAACCGCGGCAGCACGCTCCGCGGGCCCGAGCTGGAGTACTTCAAGGCCATGCCGGGGCGCCCCGACCCGCAGGCCATCGCCGTCGGGCGGCCGCACCTCACCATCACGCCGAAGCAGCAGAGCGGCGGCCGCCGCCGCGAGCCGATGGAGGTGGACGCCGACCGCGTGACCTCCATCGGCGACCGCTTCATGACCGCCGAGGGGAACGTGGTGATCGTCAGCCGCGACACCCGCTCGACGGCCGAGGAGGCGCACTACGACGCCACCGAGGAGCGGGTGGAGCTGCGCCGCCGCGCGGTGGTCGACGGCGAGAAGTACGACCTGCGCGGCGACTTCATCGAGAGCCGGCTGAAGGAGGGCGAGCTGCAGCAGGTGCTCGCGCGCGGCAACGCGCAGATGGAGAGCGAGCGGCTGACCGCCACGGGGCCGCAGCTGCAGCTCTTCTTCGAGCGCGAGCTCCTGCAGCGGATGGTCTCCAGCCGCCAGCCGGGGAGCCCGGCCCCCGATTCTGCGGCGCGCTCCGAGGCCGGGGCGCGCTCCGTGGCCCTGGCGAAGGGCTTCCGCATGGAGGCCGACTCGATCGAGGCGGTCTCGCCCGACCAGCGGCTCAAGCAGGTGAACGCGGTGGGCAGGGCGCAGGGCGTCTCCTGGGACACCATCCCCCAGCCGTCGCTGGTCCGCCCCGACTCGGGCGCCGCGGTCGTCCCCGTCGCCAACCGGCCGATGACCGAGCCGCCGCCGGGGATCGACCAGCGCGACGTGCTCACCGCCGACACCATCATCGCCTTCTTCCGCCCGAAGCGCGGCGCGGCCGCCGCGGACACGGCGCGGCGCGGCCTAGTGCGCCCCGACACCGCCCCGCGCGGCCTGGTCCGCCCGGGCCCCGGCCGGCCCGCGCCGGCGAGCGCGGACACGGCCCAGGGCGACACGGCCGACACCGAGATCGAGCGGCTGCTGGCGATCGGCGACGCGCGCTCGCTCTACCGGCTGAAGAACGACTCGGCGGGGGCCAGGCGGGGGCGCCCCGCGCTCAACTACCTGATCGGCGACCGCATCGACCTCACCTTCGAGGACGGCGAGGTGGACGTGGCCCACGTGCGGGGGCTGAAGAAGGGCGTCTACCTTGACCCCGAGCAGGCGGGGAGCCAGGTCGCTTCCGATTCCGCCGCCGCGCAGGGGGGACGGCGGACGCCGCCGCGGGCCGCTCCCGGCGCGGCGCGGCCGGCGGGCGCCGGGCAGCCGCCCCGCCCGGCGCCGGCCGCGTCGCCCCCGCCCGCGCCGCCGGCGCCGTCCGCGCAGCCGCGCCGGACGCCCGCGGGAGGGACGCGCCCGTGAGCGAGCACGCCTTCGAGCGGATCGTCGCCGGCCTGGGCCCGGCCGACGTCTCCACGCTGATCGCGCTGCGCGCCCTGGTGAGCGCCGACGACGGGGTGAACGCGGTGGAGCGCGCGCGCTGGCTCACCACGGTGGCCGAGGAGTACCGGCGCTGGTACGGCCCCTCGGCGGGGCAGGCGCCGGGGAACTTCCCCGCCGGCGAGACGGTGCGCTACCTGAACGAGCACGTGGTGCAGGCCCTGGCCACGGGCGGCGCGGTGGAGTTCCTCGACGCGGAAGGCTACGCCGTCCCCGCGCCCAACGGCGCCGGCAACTGGAGCGCCGTCCGGCTGGCCCCCTGGGCGCTGGACGAGGCCCGCGAGCACGGCAAGGAGCGGCTGCTGGACCTGATGGACGCGCGCATCCGGGCCATCCTGGCGGACCGGCAGCCCCAGGCGATGGACCTCCTGTACCGGCCGCTCATGGACCTCCACGGGCGCCTCGAGCAGGAGCTGCGGGACAACCCGTTCCTCGACCTGTCGGAGAGGGACGTCGAGGCGATGGCGCGGGAGGAGGAGAAGCCGGAGGCGGCGGCCGTCGCGGAGCCTCCCCCGGAGCCGCGGCCGCACCTCGGGCCGGAGCTGGACCACGCCCCGCTCGCCGACCTGCACCCCGAGGGCGAGCACGCCCCCGCGCGGCGCCGCTCCATGCTGGTTCCCGGCGGGCTCACGCTCTCCGCCAAGGGGATGGTGAAGGCGTACCGGGGGCGCCGGGTGGTCAACGACGTGGACGTGCACGTCGCGCAGGGCGAGATCGTGGGGCTGCTGGGGCCGAACGGGGCGGGGAAGACCACCACCTTCTACATGATCGTGGGGCTCATCCGCCCCGACCGGGGCCGCGTCTTCGTGGGCGAGCGCGAGGTGACGCGGGTGGCCATGTTCCGCCGCGCGCGCCGGGGGATCGGCTACCTGGCGCAGGAGCCGTCGATCTTCCGCAAGCTCACCGTGGAAGAGAACGTGATGGCGATCCTGCAGATGATGCGGATCCCCAAGGCCGAGCGGAAGCGGCGGCTCGAGGTGCTGCTGGACGAGCTGTCGATCAAGCACCTGCGCAAGACCAAGGCGTACGCCCTCTCCGGCGGCGAGCGGCGGCGGCTGGAGATCACCCGGGCGCTGGTGTCGGAGCCCAAGTTCATGCTGCTGGACGAGCCGTTCGCCGGCGTCGACCCGATCGCCGTGCACGACATCCAGCAGATCGTCTCCGACCTGCGCCGGCGCGGGATCGGGGTGCTGATCTCCGACCACAACGTGGAACAGACCCTGGACATCGTCGACCGCGCCTACATCATGTACGAGGGGCGGGTGCGGGTGTCGGGGACGGTGGGCGAGCTGGTGTGGAACGACGAGGTGGCCGAGATCTACCTGGGCCCCACGCTGACGGCGCGAATGCGTGAGCGGTATCCCAATCCGAGAGAAGACGAGGCGGTATGAAGACGGGCCTGTACCAGGGGACCACCCTCAAGCAGGAGATGAAGATCAACCCTCGCCTGTACCAGGCGATGGATCTCCTGTACATGCCTCTCCTGGACCTGCAGCAGCACCTCAAGCAGGAGCTGCTGAACAACCCGTTCCTCGACCTGGTGGAGGGCGACGTCGAGGAGATGGTGGAGAAGGAGAAGGAAGAGGAGAAGGACGAGGACGAGATCGACTGGGAGGAGATCCTCCTGAACGGTTTCGAGACGGGCGGCCGCCGCGAGGAGTACGAGGAGCGCGAGTACTACGAGCCCGTCTCGGTCGACACCAGGGAGCTGGGCGACCACCTGCACGACCAGCTCACGCTGCTGCGCCTCTCCGAGCGCGAGCTGCTGCTGGGCGAGGAGATCATCGGCAACGTCAACGACGAGGGGTACCTCGAGTGCGGGCTCGAGGAGATCGTGGTGGCGCTGAACGACTTCTGCCACGAGACCGACGCCTGGGACGGCGTGCGCCCGTACACGGTCGACGAGGCCGAGCGGATGCTCCGGGTCATCCAGAACTTCGACCCGCCGGGGATCGGCGCGCGCGACCTGCGCGAGTGCATCCTGCTGCAGCTGCGCGACGCCGTGGTGCAGGACCTGATCAAGGAGACGGGCGAGGGCGAGCCGCCGCTGGCCGAGGTGGAGGAGCGGCTGCAGCAGAGCCTGGCGTACCGCATCGTCGACCAGTACTTCGACCAGCTGATCAACCACCGCTGGAGCGAGATCAGCAAGGAGCTCAGCATCACCCCTCGCGACGTGCAGGACGCGGCCGACGAGGTGGCCAAGCTGGACCCCAAGCCGGGGCTCAAGTACGCCAGCCACGGCGACAACTACATCATCCCCGACCTGATCGTCGAGAAGATCGACGGCGAGTACCTGGTGTTCCTGAACGACACCAGCCTGCCGCGGCTGAAGCTCAGTCGCACCTACCGCGACATCGCCAAGGACAAGAAGAAGTTCGTGGGCGAGAACAAGGAGTTCATCTCCAACAAGCTGAACTCGGCCAACTGGATGATCCAGGCGATCGAGCAGCGCAGGCAGACGATGCTGAAGGTGATGAACTTCATCGTCGACCGGCAGCGCGACTTCTTCGAGAAGGGGGTGCAGTACCTCAAGCCGCTCACGCTGCGCGAGGTGGCCGAGGTGATCGACATGCACGAGTCGACCGTCTCCCGCGTGACCAACGAGAAGTTCGTGCAGACGCCGCGCGGGGTGTTCCCGCTCAAGTTCTTCTTCTCGTCGGGGCTGTCGACGACCTCGGGCGAGGACGTCTCCGCCCGCGGGATCAAGGCGCAGATCGAGAAGCTCGTCGGCGAGGAGGACCCGGCGCACCCGCTCACCGACCAGGCGATCGTGAACATCCTCAAGGACGAGGGGATCCAGATCGCCCGGCGCACGGTGGCCAAGTACCGCGACCAGCTCGGCATCCTCTCCGCGCGGATGCGCAAGCGCGTGTGAGCACCCTGGCCCGCGAGGCGGCCGCCTCGCACTCCCCGGCGCCCGACGCGGCTCCGACGCAGGCGCTTCCGGTGGTCCCGGAGGCGCTTCGCCGCAACTTCGGCGTGCTGGTCCCCGCCTTCGACGAGGTGGAGAACGTCCCCGCGCTCTTCCGCGAGCTCCGGGCGACGTTCGAGCGCCACGGCCTCGCGGGCGAGGTGATCCTGGTGGACGACGGCTCGGCCGACGGCACCTACGAGGCGGCGCTCCAGGAGGCGGAGCGCTTCCCGCGGACGAAGGTGCTGCGCCACCGCAGGAACCTGGGGAAGACCGAGGCGATGGTGACGGGGGCGCGCTCGGCGGAGACCGAGTTCCTGGTGCTCTTCGACGCCGACCTGCAGCACTCCACCGAGGAGATCCCGCGCTTCCTGGCGAAGCTGGCCGAGGGGTACGACATAGTCTGCGGGCGCAAGGTGGGGCGCTACGAGAAGGCGGCGGTGAGCGGGGCGTACAACCGCCTGTCGCAGGCGCTCTTCGAGGTGCCGGTGCGGGACCTCAACTCGATGAAGGCGTTCCGCGCCGAGATCCTGCGCGAGATCCCGCTGCGCCACGACTGGCACCGCTTCTTCGTGGTGCTGGCCCACGCGCAGGGGTGGTCGGTGGGCGAGATCGACATCGAGCTCCACCCGCGGCGCGCCGGGAGGCCCAAGTTCACGGGGCGCCGCCGGGTGCTGGTGGGGGTGGGCGACCTGGTGGTGGTCTGGTTCTACCTGAAGTTCAGCGAGAAGCCGATGCAGTTCTTCGGCGGGACGGGCCTCGTGCTCATCCTGCTGGGGCTGCTGGTGGGGCTGGCGACGGTGGTGCTGCGCGTGGTGCACTGGATGCCGCCGTTCGGCTACCGGCCGCTGCTCACGCTGGTGGTGCTGCTGGAGACGGTGGGCTTCATCATCTTCGGCTTCGGCTTCATGGCCGAGCTGATCGCCACGCTGCGCGCCGAGGTGGACCAGCTACGCAGGCGCTGAGCTCCGTCGGAACCGGAAAACAGCAGGTCTCACGCAGAGTCAGCAGAGGAACCCCTCCGCGACTCTGCTGACGTTTCTTTTTCGAGGTTCCTGTCAGGGCGCGGAGGCGCGCTCGAGCGCCGCGAGGCACTCCTCGCGCACTTCCCACGCCTGTCCGATGGTCAGGCCCCGCGGCTGCATCCAGTCCCAGAGCAAACGCTGGTAGACCGCGAGCTTGTATGCGGCGATGTGCTCCGGCGCGATCGGCTCTTCGTGGAGGAAGACGATGCGGTCGAGCGTCCCCTCGTCGCGGGTGAGCGAGATCCGCCGTCCTTCGTAGAGCAGGTGGCAGCCGGCGTCGAGAACCGCGTCGAGGCCATGCCGCCGCAGGACCTCGCCCACGCCCGGCGTGTTCTCCTCGTCCATCTCGTAGACGGCGAGCACGAGCCGCACGGGCACGCCGTGCTCGGCCGCGAGCGCCGCCAGCAGGGCGTGCTTCGCGGCGGGGGTGCCGCGGCCTGCCAGCAGCAGCCGGCGGAAGTCGGGGCGCTCGGCGGAGTGCACCGTCGGCAGCAGCCACACGTGGCGGGCCGCCCGGTGGAAGTCGTCCAGGCCGCGCCGCAGGAACGCGCGCGCCGTGGGGCTGCTCGGCGACAGCCGGAAGTTGGGAAGCGCGAGGAGGTTCACCGCTCGCCGCCGGGGAAGAGGATCACACCCGCACCATCTTGCGTCAGCAGCGTGACGAGCCATCTCGGGCCAATCTGACCAGCACGAGGGTGCCCTGCAAGCCGTGATGAAGGGATGGGGATGGCTCCGCGCCGCTGGTGTCACTGGCTGGCGGATTGATGCGTTCTCCGGCGGCGAGAGAAACATCCATCCCACGCGGAGAGCCTGCATGCATCGAATCCTTCGTCTGTGCGCGGTCGTGTTTCCGCTCGCGGCTTTCGCGGGCTGCGACAGCTTCGTTCTGCCGGGCTTCGACGGCGCGGAGCCGGTGTCCGGCGAGCTCATCGCCATGCGGCAGCGCTGGGAGGCGCAGGGGATCGACGACTACCGCTACCGCTACTTCGCCACCTGCTTCTGCCTCTTCGACGAAGAGGTGATGATCACCGTGGAGGACCGGCGGATCACGTCGGTGCGGCTGGTGAAGAACGGCGAGGCGGTCCCGCGCGAGGACTGGTGGCTGTTCCCCACCGTCGACGAGCTGTTCGCCCGGCTGGCCTCGGCGCAGCGGTCGGGCACCTACAACGACGCGGTCTTCCATCCGCGGCTCGGCTACCCGATGACGGCCACCATCGGCACCCTGGAGAACGACGCCGGCGTGCGGCACCAGCTGCGCGACCTGGAGCCGGCCGACTGAGCGGCCGCGGCCGACAGGCTGCGAAGCCCCCGGCCGCGCGACCGGCCGGGGGCTTCGTCCTGGCTACAGTGTGCATCCCTACGGTATGTCATTCCGAGTGGAGCCCGGTGCGCCGGACTTGCGTCTGCACCGTCACCGGCCGGGCTCCCGAGGAATCTACCCACGGCTGCCACGAGGCCGGATCCGTGCGCGGAACCAGCCACCTGGCAGGGTGAGAAGATTCCTCGGGCGCCGCCCGGCTTCGGCATGGCAACGGCTTCGGAGATGCGGCGCCGCTCGGAATGACATCTCTCCAGGAGGTTTGGTCAGACGCTGATCTCAGGATTCGGCATCGATTCACGCGAACCCGGCGGCGGCTGGAGGGTAAACGGGCGTCTGCCGGAGTCCGTTCATCGCCGCCACCGAGTCGCAGGAACCCTTCCCGATGCGCCGAAGCTTCCTCCTGATCGCCGTCGTCCTCCCGCTCGCGGGCACCGCGTGCGCGCACCGGTCCGCGCCGGCGCAGGCCACCCAGGCCGCGCAGACCGCCGCGGCGCCGGCCGACAGCGAGCTGGCGCGGGCGCGCCGGCTGTGGGCGGAGAAAGGGCCGAAGAGCTACCGCTACCTCTACCGGGCCAGCTGCTTCTGCTACATCCGCGACGAGCTGGAGATCGTGGTCGAGAACGGGCGGATGACGTCGGCGCGGCGCACGAAGGACGGCGACTGGGTGGCCGAGACCTTCTGGGTGGCGTTCCCCACCGTCGACGAGCTGTTCGACGCCATCGAGAAGGCGCGGCGCGAGGGCACGCCCGTCGAGGCGCGCTACGACCCGGAGCTGGGCTACCCCACCGACGTCACCATCGGCACCATGGCGAACGACGCGGGAGTGCGGCACATCCTGCGCGCGCTGGAGCCGCTCGGGCAGCGCACCATCTGATCCAGATCCAGAAAAACCATCGGGTCTCACACAGAGCAGCAGAGTCAGCAGCGAAATTCCTCTGCTGACTCTGCGTGAGAGAATATCGAACTCCCACAATCGTTTGTGCATTCTTGCGTGAGATAGGGAGATGTCATCCTGAGAAGCGTCCGCCGATCCTCACATCTGCACCGGCGCATGGACGCTTCCGAAGGATCTATGGGCCGCATTGCAAAGATCTCTGCCATCACGGGCCATAGATCCTCCGGTCGCCGCCAGACATCGGTGCCGCGACAGGTTCGGCGCAGCGCTCCCTCAGGATGACACTTCCTTTGCACACCGTGCGAGAAGGGTGATGCGCGCGCGGAGGTCCGAAACGGCCGGCGGGCCTTGTCCGCGTGCGCCGATCTTCGTATCCTCCAAGCACTTCCCCTCGTCCGAACTCCCCTGACGGCTTCCGGGGACGCCCATGGGCATCATCCTCTTCTCGATCCCCTTCTTCTTCCTGCTGATCGGGGTGGAGCTGGCGTACAGCGCCTGGTCCGGCCGGCGGCTGCTGCGCCTCAACGACTCCATCGCCGACCTGAGCTGCGGCATCCTGAGCCAGCTCTCGGGCGTGTTCTCCAAGCTGCTCACCATCGGCATCTACATCCAGGTCGAGGCGCACTGGGCGGTGCAGCGGTGGATCCCGGGCGCGCCCTCGTGGCCGGAGGGGGCGCCGCTCGCCCGCGCGGAGGCGTTTCCCTGGATCGCGGTGAACGCGGCGGCGCTGGCGAGCTGGGCGGCGGTGTTCCTGCTGGTGGACCTGGCGTACTACTGGAGCCACCGGCTCTCGCACGAGGTGAACCTGCTGTGGGCCGGCCACGTGGTGCACCACTCCAGCGAGGAGTACAACCTGGCGGTGGCGCTCCGGCAGAGCTCGCTGCACGGGATGATGACGTGGGTGTTCTACGTGCCGCTCGCCCTGGTCGGCATCCCCTGGCAGATGTACGTCTCGGCGTACGCGCTCAACCTGGTCTACCAGTTCTGGATCCACACCCGCGCGGTGGGGAGGATGGGCTGGCTGGCCGAGGCGGTGCTGAACACGCCCTCGCACCACCGGGTGCACCACGGGCGCAACCCGAAGTACCTGGACCGCAACCACGGCGGCGTCTTCATCGTGTGGGACCGGCTCTTCGGCACCTTCCAGCCCGAGGAGGAGGAGCCGGTCTACGGCCTCACGAAGCCGCTGCGCAGCTGGAACCCGCTCTGGGCCAACGTGCACGTCTTCGCGGAGATCTTCCGCGACGTGCGGCGCGCCCGCGGCTGGCGCAACCGGCTGATGTACTGCTTCGGCCCGCCGGGGTGGCGCTCCGACGCCGAGGGCGGCCCCGTGGCGCCGCCCGAGGTCACGCGCGCGACGGCGGAGTCTTTCGATCCGGTGATCCCGGCGAGCCTGGCGGGCTACGGCCTGGCGCAGTTCGTGGTGGCGCTGGGCGCCAGCCTGGCGCTGCTGCTCGGCGCGGACGCGCTTCCGCCGCACCACCTGGCGGCGGGGGGCTTCTACGTGGCGGTGAGCCTGGCGGGGGTCGGCGGCGTGTTCGAGGCGGTGAAGTGGGCGGGCCCGATCGAGGCGGCGCGCCACGCGGTGCTCGGCGCCGCCTGCCTGGTGCTGGGCGGGGTGGGGATGGCGCCGGCCTGGCTGGCGGCGGGCGGCTTCGTCTTCTGCGCCCTCTCGCTCGCCTGGTTCCTCTCCCGCCGTGGCCACCTCACCGAGACCGAGCTGGCGCCGATCATGTGATTCGGCGAGGGTGGAGGGCGAAGGCGGCTGAAGCCGCGGCAACGGCAGGAAGCCTCACGAACTGCGTGGGGCTTCAACTGCATGGGCTCCGCGTCGCCGAGACCTGTCGCAGCGGGGTGATCAGCGACGTTCTCTCGAGTCTTCGCCGTTCGCCGATCCGGATTACCGCCCAGCCTTCGGAGGCTTCGTGAGGTCCAGCATCACCCTTTCTCGCTGCGCCCGAGGTGGACTCCAGCGGGTGGCAGCGGGTGGGGCAGGTGCGTCACGGCCCGCAACCGCTCCGACTACGAGCGCCTGCGCGCCGCGATCTGGACCGTGACGCTCCCCGGGGGTGAGCGCGGCCGCCGCAGGCGATTCTTCTTCGCAGTACATCTCCGGTCTCCTGGGTCCAATCTGAACGGGCTACCCGAGGGCCGCGAAAACACCGATCCGGGATGAAGCTCTCCCTCCCGCCATGCCCCCCTTCACGGTTCAGAAGCTGATGCCCACGCGCTTCCTCCCGGGCTGTTCCGCGTACGTGCGCCTCTTCTCGACCTTGCTGCTCGTCCCGGTGCTGAACGGCTGCCGGGGGTCCCTGGTCGCGTCTGGGCTGGTGCAGCCCTCGCCGGAGAGCCTGGACCGGAATCGGGACTTCCAGTGGGTCAGGGACACGACTCCCCACTTCCTCGTTCGCGTCGAGGCGGGAAGCGGCACGGCCGCACGGGTCGACAGCATCGGGCTCGGGCTCGAGGCCGCCCTGCGCCGCGTGCTGGAAAGCCTGGAGCTGGGCGAGGAGACCGAGCCGATCCACGCCTATGCCGTGGCCTCGCCCCAGCGCGTGCGCGCGCTCCTGGGCCGCGAGGTGGGCGGACGCGCTTTCTTCGGCACGCGCGTCTTCGCCTTCGCGGCCGCCGGCGACTGGAACGCGACGGCACGGCACGAGCTGACGCACGTGGTGCTCCGCGGCCGCTGGCCGGGCGAGCCGGAGCAGTGGCTGAACGAAGGCGTCGCGACCTACGTGGGAGACCACTTCTACGGCAGGAACGTGCACCGGCTCGTGCGCGAGCGGCTGGTCGCCGGCGGCCGCGTGCTCCGGCTGCGCGACCTCGCGCGCGACTTCTCCCGCTATCCGGACGAGGTGTCGTACCTGCAGGCCGCGAGCGTCGCGAAGTACCTGCGCGAGCGCTTCGGCATGGCGGCCCTCCGCGCCGTCTGGGCCGGAGGCATCGCCGCGCTCCCGGGCGCGACCGGGCAGGACCTCGACGCGTTCGAGCGCGGCTGGCGGGAAGCCGTGGACCGGGCGGAGTAGCGCCGCGCGGCATCGAAGTCCGGTCCGAGCCGCCCGAGAGCTCGAGCCCCCGCCTCGATCCGTTCGAGGCGGGGGCTCGCCGCATGCAAGCCGAAGGCGATCCGGCGCGGCCTCACGCCAGCACGGCCGTCCGCGCGACCGGCGCCCGCTCCGCCGCGGCCGCGCGCTCGGCGCGGAGGCGGCGGAAGACGAGGATGTGGCCCAGGAGCGCGGCCGGCACCATCACCGCCGGGAGCCACACCCAGGGGAAGGCGGCGATCCAGGTGTTCGCCGGCTCGTTGTCGAACACGCGCAGCGGGGTGGGCGTGGAGAGGATGGCGATGGTGAGGATGTTCAGCAGCAGCACGAACCCGATCGCGTTCCACGCCGCCACGCCCCGCCGCGGCAGCCGTCCCGCCGCCAGCAGCCCCGCCGCGACGAGCGCCAGGACGCCGGTCACGATGTCGAAGTTCAGCCCCGAGTAGCTCATCTGCTCCGGCATCAGCCCCTCGGTGTAGGCGCGGTGCAGCAGCAGCTCCAGCGGGAGCCGGAACGCCTGCACGCCCACCAGCGCCGCGAGCGGCACCCCCAGCGCCAGCCGCTCGCCCAGCGGCGAGAAGCCGAGCCGCACCGTGAGGACCAGCATCACCACGATCATCACCATCACCGTGGGCGGCATGCCGAAGGTGAGCCGGCCCGCGGCGGCCAGCCCGCCCGTGAGCAGGAGCCAGGCGGCCACGCCCGCGGCCGCCCGGCCGGCCGAGCGGACGGCGTGCCCGCGGTCCAGCCCGCGGCGGGCGGCGGATGCGTGGACTGCGGCCACGAACGCGGCGGCCAGCAGGAGCGGCAGCGCCACGACGGAGGCGGTGAGGAAGGCGGAACCCTTGACCATGGGAGCATCTCCGTGCTAGAGTACGAGTGTCGTACTATCACAAAGTAAAGCGACCAATCCAAAAGCAAGAGTGATGATGGACCGGCGCTCCTACAACGAGTACTGCGGGCTGGCGAAGGCGCTCGACGTGGTCGGCGAGCGGTGGACGCTGCTGGTCGTGCGCAACCTGCTGCTGGGGCCGCTGCGCTACTCCGAGCTGCTGCGCGGGCTGCCGGGGATCACCACCAACCTGCTCGCCAAGCGGCTGAAGGAGATGGAGGAGGGCGGGCTGCTGGAGCGGGTCCGCTTCCCCGGCGCCGAGGGCGGGCACGCGTACCGGCTGACGCCGCTGGGCCACGCGCTGGAGCCGGCGATCCACGCGCTGGGGCGGTGGGGGTGGAACCGGATGGGCCGCCCCGCGGGCGAGCACCGCGACGTGGAGTGGCTGTTCGTGGCGCTCAGGCGGCGCTACCGCGGGGGCGCGCGCCTCGCGGCCGAGCTGCTGGCGGACGGCGCCCCCTACCGCTTCGTCCTGGCCGAGGACGGCGTGGAGATCGGGCGCGGCACCCTCGCGCACCCGGACGTCCGCGTCCGCGCCCCGGCGATGGCGTTCGTCACGCTCTTCCTCCAGGGGTGGCCGGAGGACGGCCTCCCCGCCGGCGTCGAGGTGGAGGGCGACGAGCGGGACTTCCGCGCGCTGGTCGACGCCTTCGAGCGCGGGGACCCCCTGGTGGCGCGCGCGGGCGTGGGAAAAGGTGGGTGATGCTCCGCGGATCTGGCCTCTCGACGCGATGTGTTTCGTAGGGGCGAGCCTGCGAGTCCGAGCATGGGCAGCATCGGCGCGGAAGGCTGCCTGTCGCGCACGGGCCCGGCATCCGCCGGTCGAGGCAGGCCTCGCCCCTACGGATGATGCGCCTCGCCGGTGGACGCGGGTTCCCATAAACGAGCGCGGGGTGGGCGGCCGGTCG